>CADAXH010000182.1:2642-6367 GCA_902791785.1 uncultured Ruminococcus sp.
CACAATGATGCCATTCCGATGGTTATGATGGACTATTTCGGATTCACCCGTTACGGAGTCGAGAAAGTTCTGTTTGACAACATGAACGACATGGATTATGAAAAGGATATAAAAGTTGTCACAGATCTGTTTGACAAATATGAGAACTCCGACATTCTCGGCGAATATGTCATTTCCAAGTTTGAAATGAAGAGACTGTCCGGACTCAAGGCCAAAGGCAGCGAAGAATACTTCAACTGGTCTCAGGGCATTTTCCTTGACGACTTCATATCCCATCTGGCTCAGTACGGAGTACAGAACCTAGATGTGTATCTGGACCAGCTTGAGGAAGGTTTCAGGGACATCTTTTCATTCGTTTACTCCAAGTCAACCACTTCTGCATCCTTTGTCGATCTCGGCCTGTCGATTGCACGCGATACCGTATTTTCTCTTTCGGCTGATCTGCTTTTTGACGACCTGCTTTACAACCAGTCAAAGATAACAAAGGATTTCAAGATAACCCTCATGAAGGCTCTTGAGGCTCTGAATGTAAATATCGATGTTGATTCGATCGTAAAGGCGGTCGAAGGACTGCTGAGTGCAATCACAAGATCTCTTATCCATGATTTTGAATTCGGCATGCTGGTTCCTTTACTGTCGAAGAGCAACATATCCGGTATAGCACAGGCACACCAGCCTGAAACGACACTTGCATTTCTGAGAGCACTCGATCCCAAATACAACAGAAAAGCTGTGGATTATGACATGTCGGGCAGATACTACTATGTTGAGATCGAAGATACATCAGCTGATGTAACCGTTACATGCAAAGGCAAAGAGATTGCCAGGTTTGAAAACGGAAAACCGCAGAAGACAGATTCTTTTGTACCATACGGCAGACACAGAAAACTCAGGATATATCTTCCCTATGACGGAGAGTATGAGATTGTCTCTTCTTCAGACAAGATCAGCGTAACGCTGTATGAGCCTTCAAGGATTGGATACAGTGACTGCGATTTTGAAATCCGTCAGACAGATGACTCCTATTCCGTTTCAGTAAGCGCCACCCGTGAGAGTGGCGATTTGTTTTTAATGATCATATGTACTCAATGGGCAAGCAGACAAGATTGTCTTTCAAAAATACTTTGTCCGGATTCGAAGAAAAAATGACTCCCATACCTCTTATTACGCCTGTATCTTTATCCAGCACATCGAATGCTGAGGCATCGTCGATTGTCGGCATATCCTTTTTCTTGATTTCAATCGGGTACACTACACCATTTTCTTCTATAATGAGATCAATTTCTCCATCGATATTAACCTCAACAGTATTTCCATCTTTATCCTTTTTCTTTTTTGTTTTGTCTTTTCCATTGTAGAAAAACAGGCGTTTTGAATAATCTTTTCCTTCGTTGGCAAATGACTTGATCAGTTCGTTTACAACAAATGTTTCAAAAAAGAAACCGTTTCTTGCTCCTCTTTCCAGCTGATCCCTGGTTAACCATCCCGACAGATATGCAGCAAGACCGGTATCCCTGAAATACAATTTGGGGGACTTGATAGCCCTTTTCAGATGTGAATTGTAATATGGCTGCAGCAAATAGACAACGTTTGTTTTTATAAGAATTGTCATCCACTCTTTGATAGTTACCGCAGAAACACCGACATCGCTTGCAATGCTGTTGTAGTTCAATATGTCTCCTGTCCGGGCTGCACAAGCAGTCAAGAATCTGACAAAAGCAGTAATATCCTTGATTTGTGAATCAACCAGAACATCTTTTTCAATATATGTCTGAACATAAGACGAATAAAACTCTTCCCAGTTCTTGTTTGGGTTGTCGTACAGTTCCGGATAACTTCCGCGATGAATGTAAAACCACACATCTTTGCATTCTTTCAGGCATTTTTTCCTTTCAGCCAGATATTCCTGAGTTGGCACAAAGTGTTTGTGAAAATCTATTTCAAATATTTCTCTCAATGACAGCCCGTTCATTTCAATAATTGAAGTTCTGCCAGCAAGTGATTCTTTAATTTTTTCATCCAACTTCTGTTTGTTCGAACCTGACAATATGAACTGAGAGTAAAAATTGTTTTTGTCGACAACGTTCTGTATTGACCCGAATATTTCCGGAGCACGATGAGCATACGCTATAAATGCAGGGACAGCAAGCCCTCTTATGAAAGAATCCGGATTGGTTTTTGCCTTCAAAACCATCAATTCCGTTTTGAGGGAAACACTGTCAATTCCCGGAAACAATTGTTCAACCAAAGTGGATTTGCCGCACTGCCTCGCTCCGAGAATGGACACTACTTTGTTGTTCTCAAATGACTCTTTTACAACACTTTCCAGTGCCCTTCTGTAATATTTGTTAATCACTGACATATAATACACCTCAGTTTAGCGACTAATCTAAAGTTCAACTTTATTTTAGTCGATTTTTCCGAAATTGCAATAGTAAAAAAACGGCGGATGAAAAATCCGTCGCTCTTTTTTCCTATTTATTTCCGGTAGAACCGAATCCGCCTGAACCTCTTTCTGTCTCCGAGAGGCTTGACGAAAGTTCAAACGAAGCATGCACGAAAGGAACCACTACAAGCTGGGCTATTCTCTCTCCGGCATCTATCGTTTCGGTTTTGTCCGAGTGGTTATGGAGAGACACCTTTATTTCTCCCCTGTAGTCGGAGTCAATTACACCGACCTTGTTTGCGGGAGCAAGTCCCTTCTTTGTTGCCAGTCCGCTTCTTGCAAAAACCAGTCCCACATATCCTTCCGGGATCTCAGCAGCTATTCCTGTTCCAACAAGAACGGTTTCGGAAGGCTTTATTGTTATCTGCTCATTTGATGCAGAATACAGATCAGCTCCTGCCGCATAGTCGTTTGCATACTGCGGTTCTTTTGCAAATTCATTCAGTTTTATGTATCTCACATTCACTTTGTTTACCATATATTCACCTTGCTATTATGCATTTTATTCCGCTCGGAACGGAGATTTTGGGTTCTTTGCCCTTTCTCATTCTGCACTCGATGGCTCCGTAAGGAGTCGGCATGGAAATGTCTGCACTGTCAAGTCCGAACAGGTTCGGAGAAAGTCTTATCTCTTCAAAGCCCGGCTTCACCATCTCAAATCCAAGGAATGCCTTTACAAGAACATATGAAGGGCATGTTGAGGACGCATGGCTGAAGTCGCCGGGGTTATCTCCCCATTTTTCCGAAATCGTCCTTCCGGAATTGGATATGAGGGCTTTCCACCTGCGGATTATTTCAATTCCGTAGGATCTGAAGTCGCCTGTCTTTAAAAGCATGTCGAACATATAGCTCATGAAGTACGGCTGAACCGGTCCCATATCTGGATTCTTCACAACATTTGAAACTATGCTCTGCACGTTTTCACTCCTGCAGATGTCAAACAGAACTGCAAGAATGTTCGGATGGCGGATGAAATATTTTCTGTTTACGTTTTCTGGGTTGTTTGCACTTATATTTCTTGTCTGTGTTCCGAGACCGGCAAAGTACATGCCGTGAATTGAATCATACAGACTGCTGTTGAAGGCGTGAACTGCCTTTGACTGTGCTCTTCTGCTCATTATTCCGAGTTTGTCGTCTTCAGTCACCGCACTTATTCTTGACAATGTATTGAGCGCATTGATGTAGAATGCGGTGAGAACCGCCTGTCCCAGGGCTTTCGGAGGATGCATCATGTCAAAGCTGTATGACCGGGCGGATATTTATGATCTGATTGAATCCG
>CADAXH010000183.1 GCA_902791785.1 uncultured Ruminococcus sp.
GAGGTGGATGGCCAAGGTATCTGGTAGCCAAATCCAAAAAGGGAGAATTACTGGTTGCCAAAGAGTTGTTTGAACAGACATACAACAGCGATATTTCAAAAATTGATAATGTCAAAAGAAATCCTGTAATAGCCAGATTAATTCTTCAGTCATATTCCAGAAATATTTGCACTCTTGCAGATAATAGAACAATCATTGACGATGTTAAAGGAAATTATCCAATTTCAGAAACAACTTATTACGATTATATTTCCGCTCTGGAAAAGTTATATATCGTACAAGATGTTGAAGCCTGGTGCCCTTCAATAAGAAGCAAAAGTGCAATAAGAGCGGGAAAAAAGCGTAATTTTGTTGATCCTTCAATAGCCGTTGCCGCATTAGGTGCGTCACCGGAATATTTCAATAATGACTTTAAAACATTGGGCTTTTTATTTGAGTCGCTATGCATTCGTGATTTGAAAATATATTCTCATGCCAATGACGGAAACCTATCATATTACCATGACAGGTATGGCTTGGAGGCAGATGGTGTTCTTCATCTGGAAGATGGGAGATATGCTCTTCTGGAATTCAAATTGGGAGAAAGCGAAGTTGATGAAGGAGCAAAACATCTTTGTGAAATAGAAGGACTGATTAAAGAACACAATGCTAAAGAAAAACAAGTTCCGCTTCGTTTGCCTGATTTGAAAATAGTCATTACGGCAACAAAATATGGATACAAAAGAGAAGATGGAGTGTATGTCATTCCTATTGGCTGCTTAAGGGATTGAGTTTGCTCAGGCAATGGAATAAAATATACAAAGTAACCTTTTTTGCAAAAGGAGAAAAACATAATGAAAAAAAGGGCGTCAGCAGACAGAAGGTAATTGTCAGGACCAGTATTATAGGAATAGCGGCCAATGTGCTGCTTGCCGGTTTCAAAGCATTTGTCGGACTGATATCCAATTCAATTTCCGTTATACTTGATGCGGTCAATAACCTGAGCGACGCACTTTCGAGTGTCATAACAATAGCGGGGACAAAACTGGCAAACAAAAAGCCTGACAAAAAGCATCCGTTCGGTCACGGCAGAATAGAATACTTGACAGCGACCCTCATTTCCATAATAGTGCTGTATGCAGGTGTTTCGTCTCTAGTGGAATCCATAAAGGCAATAATACACCCGTCAGAACCTGAATACTCGGTTTTGTCGCTGGTAATAATAGGAATAGCCGTCGGAGTAAAGATTTTCCTTGGCATTTACGTAAAGAAGAAGGGCAAAGCGGTCAATTCGGATTCGCTCATAGCTAGCGGAACAGATGCAATGATGGATGCAATAATCTCATCTGCAACTCTTGTGGCGGCATTGATCTTTTTCTTCTTCAAAGTCGCACTCGAAGCTTATCTCGCTGCTGCGATTTCAATATATATAATCCGAAGCGGATTCGTTATTTTAAAAGATACGCTGTCCCAGATACTCGGAGAGAGAGCAGATTCTGATCTGACGACAAAGATAAAGAAGAAAATAAACTCAATAGACGGAGTAAACGGTACATATGACCTGGTTCTCAACAACTACGGACCTGAAAAAACACTCGGTTCGGTACATGTCGAAATACGCTCGGACATGACAGTTGAAGAAATAGACCAGCTGCAGAAAGAAATACAGTACGAAATCTATTCCGAATTCGGAGTCATAATAACGGCAGTCGGAATATATTGCGCAAGCGACAGGGACGAAGTAAGCAGGGAAATGAAGAAATTTATTTACCAGACCGCACTGTCATATCCAAATGTAAAGGAAGTCCACGGATTCTATTACAACGCAAGTAAGAAACATATAAGGTTTGACGTAGTGATAGGGTTTGAAAGTGCGGACAGAAAAAAAGAACTCGAAGATATAGTCGGAAAGGTTAAGGAGAGGTATCCTGACTGCGAAGTGCTTCCTGTCCTGGATGACGATATTTCTGACTAGGTAAATTGAATCAAAAATAACAGCTGCAAAATGAGCATATTTCAGAATAGCCTTTTTTGGAATATGCTATTAATTCCAACTGATTTGCATGGGTAAATAATGGGTGGTGATATTGTGAAAAAAATATTGAGTATTGCAATATGTGTTGTAATATTGTTGTCGCTTTCAAGTTTTGCGGTTATAAACGCAGCAGTAAACATATATGTGAAGGTACCATTCGGGACGGACGGCAAGTATGAGACGATCCTGTCAAAGGGCGACATCTTCTGTCTGCCTTCCGGTACAGACATTTCAAAGATCCAGATGTCAGACGCAATGGAATACTGCTTTGATCTGAACAACCGCAGGATATCTTCTGCTGACGGCATTCTTAATCTTGAATATACAAAGCCCAGAATGGTTGAAGGCTATCCGGGTTACGATGTGTATATAACGTACAACAATGAAACAAAGAAATATACATTCATTGTAGGTGAGAATATAGGCAGCGTGTATCTCTCGACTTCAAAGGGAATGCAGTGGATCAATTCAAATAAGAATAATAAGGACGAAGGCGTGACGGCCGTTATAACGGACGCAGAAGGCAAAGTCCTGTATGACGGAACAAATGACAAGAATGCTTCCTCTCTCAAAGGAAGAGGAAACGCATCATGGGGATACAACAAGAAGTCATATAACCTGAAAATAGGGACAAAGACGGATCTGTTCGGTATGGGCAAATCCAAGAAGTGGGTTCTCATGGCCAACTACGTCGATCCGAGTTTTATGAGAAACACCGTCGCATATTCACTTGCGCTCGGTCTGGGACTGGACAATACTTCAAAGTCTGCATACGTGAATCTGTATATAGACGGAGAATATTACGGTCTCTACCAGCTGCTTGAAAAAGTTGAGATAGGCAAAGAGAGAGTCAATATTCAGGACCTTGAAGGAATAATGGAAGACATTGAAGGAAACGAGAACATGGGCCTTGGCGGAACGACATATGTCCAGAACGGAACAATCGTTTCAAGGAGCAATGTGAGTTCATACCAGTATGTAAACGGTATAAAGAATCCGGAAGACATTTCAGGAGGATATCTCGTTGAGCTTGACAATCTGTATTATTCCAGGGAGAGCTCATATTTCAGAACAGACATCGGCAACTCTTATGTGGTGAAATCCCCGGAATTTTCCAGCAGGGAAGAAATGGAATACGTTTCTGAGCTGTTTGCGGATTTTGAAGAGGCGCTGTATTCGGAAACGGGATACAATAAAAAAGGAAAATATTATGCTGAATATTGTGATCTCGACTCATTGTGCATGGTTTATGTTGTAAACGAGGCTGTCAAGAACTGGGATTCATACAAAGGCAGCACATATTTCTATGTCGATTCTGACAAGAACGGAATGCCTTCAAAGATATACATGGGGCCGGTCTGGGATTATGACAACTCATACGGCAATTTCAATTCCGGTCATTTCCACACTGACTTCACAGAGCTCTGGGCTGAAGGCAACAACGGCTCAGGTTCATACAAGAACGATTTCGGAGCAAAATTAAAGCAGCACCCCGATGCATTGAAGCTCATTTCGGACTATTATGA
>CADAXH010000184.1 GCA_902791785.1 uncultured Ruminococcus sp.
CCAAAATTGTTTTGTACTTCTGTTGTGGTTGCAGTAACCATAATAACACAGCCTCCTTATTTCTTCGAATACAAATTATCACATTTCAGCTATTTTATCAATATGCGTTTTGGCAAATATTTAGCAATCATGTTAAATGAATATTAATTTGTTTCCGATATCTGTGGCATTAATCACATTAATTACTTGAAAATTAAAGTGCTTTTCGTGGTCTTGACAATGTGTAAAACTAAAATATAATATATGTAGATACTATATAGGAAGAGGACGATAATGAGTTCAGATTACAAAGCAATCCAGTATACAAAAACCACGCATCACGAAGCAATAATTGATGAAAAAGAACCATGGAACAACAGGGATGCTTATGATACATCTGAGATACGGTTTTGTATTGTGTCTACCGAATCTGGCGAAGTATTAGACGATGCACAAGGATATGGATATAAGACTGCACAAAAAGCTTATGCTGCATATGCCTATAAAACCAGGGACAAGAGTAAAGACATTGAAAAGCTCAAAAGAACAGATCATATTAAACAGTGGATGAAAGAACACAAATCTTTCGTTAAAGCCATGGATACTTATGCTTTTGAGATAGCCAAGGGTTCATGGGGTCCTGACGATAAATTTGATACAAAACTGGTTGAACAAATGTTGATTGATTATAAATTGAATCCCGACTTTACAGCAAGTGAATTGTTAAAAGTTTGGCGAAAGAGATAAACTTTTAGGCACCGGATATTGACAAAAATAAGAAATACATAAAGGAACAACACATGAAAAAAGCAGGATACATAAGCAAAGAAAAAGAATACAGAAAAAGAGCAAAAGAGCTTGTCAGTCAGATGACAGACGAGGAAAAAATATCCCAGCTCATATTCAAAGCCAAGGCAATAGACAGACTTGGCATTCCGAAATACAACTGGTGGAACGACGCTCTTCACGGAGTGGCAAGAGCGGGTGTCGCCACAATGTTCCCTCAGTCAATAGGCCTGGGTTCAACATTTGATGAAGAACTCATTTACAAAGTTGCAGACATAATATCCACTGAAGGCCGTGCAAAATACAATATGCAGCAGAAATACGGAGACAGGGGCATATACAAAGGCCTCACATTCTGGTCTCCCAATGTTAATATTTTCAGAGATCCGAGATGGGGCAGAGGCCAGGAAACCTACGGAGAAGACCCGTACCTGACATCAAGACTCGGTGTTGCATTTGTCAACGGAATCCAGGGAAAAGACAAGAAATACATGAAAGCTGCTGCATGCGCTAAACATTTTGCAGTTCACTCAGGACCTGAAACACTGAGACACAGCTTCAATGCGGAAGTATCTCTTCAGGACATGTATGAGACATACCTGCCCGCATTCAAGGCTTGCGTTCAGCAAGCGCATGTAGAAGCAGTCATGGGAGCATACAACAGAGTCAACGGCGAGCCGTGCTGCGGAAGCAGGACTCTTCTGAAACACATTCTGAGAGAAGAATGGAAATTCAAAGGACACGTCACGAGCGACTGCTGGGCAATAGGTGATTTCCACAAGAACCACAAGGTCACAAATTCCCCTGTTGAGAGCGCAAGCCTTGCTCTCAATAACGGGTGTGATCTGAACTGCGGTGAACTGTATGCCGTCCTGACAGAGGCTCTGGCCGAAGGAAGAATAAGCAGAAAGAGACTGGATGAAGCCGCTGTCAATCTGTTCACGACAAGAATGAAACTGGGCATGTTCGATGACGACAAAGACAATCCGTATTCAAAACTGGACTATTCCGAAGTCGACACACCTAAGTCTGAACAGTTCAATCTGAAAGTCTCTAGGGACTCCCTTGTTTTGCTGAAAAATGACGGACTGCTGCCTCTCGATATGAAGAAAATAAAGACAATAGGCGTAATAGGACCCAATGCAAACAGCAGAAACGCCCTCGTCGGAAACTATTTCGGAACAGCTTCAAGATATGTCACAGTACTCGAAGGCATTCAGGACAGGACAAAAGGAAAAATACGGATCCGCTACTCTGAGGGATGCGGCCTTTACAAGGACAAAGTCGAAGGACTGGCAGAAACAGACGACAGACTTGCTGAAGTCAAAGCTGTATGTGAAGAGAGCGATGTAGTTGTCATGTGCCTCGGTCTTGATTATAATATAGAGGGAGAAGGCGGAGACCGGAGCAACTACTGCGACGGAGGAGACAGAATCACACTTGACTTTCCCGGAAGACAGAATGTAATACTCAAAGCAGCCGTTGAAAGCGGAAAGCCCGTAATACTTGTTTCCATGTGCGGAAGCCCCGTCACAATGAATTATGCTGACGAGCACTGCTCTGCCATAATCCAGGCATGGTATCCCGGTTCTCAGGGAGGATATGCAATATCCGACCTCATATTCGGAAAATATTCTCCGTCAGGAAAACTCCCGATCACTTTCCCGAAGAGTCTTGAAGACGTCCCGTCTTTCACAGACTATTCGATGAAAAAAAGAACATACAGATATTCAGATAAGGATGCGCTTTACCCGTTCGGTTATGGTCTTTCATATACTTCTTTTGAACTTTCAGATGTACATGCAGACAAAGTTCAGATAGAAAAAGGCGGAAAAATTCTTTGTTTCGTTTTTCTTCAGGAATACTTTTTTAAGCCCTTTAAGCTGGTATTTCGGTGCGCCTTTAATTCCTGATTCCACATACACCTGAACCGTCTCGGCACCGTCATAGTTTCCTTTGTTTGTGACTGAACCT
>CADAXH010000185.1 GCA_902791785.1 uncultured Ruminococcus sp.
ATTTTTTTGGCACTTTCCGAAAAGAATAACACATTTTTTGATTGAAAATATGATTGATTAATTCCTGTTTTTCACTGCATCAATTCCGCTTATTCCGTAATATTTCAGCAATTCTACAGCGTCTTCATTGACAGTTTCTCCCGGCATAACTATCGGGACTGCCGGTGGACATGACACTTTTACATCGGAACAGATTCTTCCGAGAGAATCATCAACAGATATATTTTCACTTGTGCTGAACAGTGCTTCCCTTATACTCATCTTTGTTTCGCAAACACACACCTTCGGAAGGGTACGTGTTTCTTTTTCATTATTCTTTCCAAGAGCCTTTACAAGACATCTTATGTCCTTTTCGGAACTGAATGTTGAAACCATGCATGTTACAAAATCTTTGTCGCAGAATTCACATTCAATACCGTTTCTTCTCATCATGTCTGCAATCTCATAACCTGTTCTGCTCTTCGGCGACTGAATTACAATCTTGAGCGGTTCGCTTTCGCATACTTTCCAGCCGTTGTCTGAAATAGTCTGCTTAGCTTTGGTTATTTGCTCAATTGTTTTTCTGAGATCGTCCCGAATTTTTTCGTCAAGATATTTATTGCAGACGTCAAGAGATTTAAGCACAAGATATGACGGACTTGTCGAACCAAACATTTCCATCGCGTCTTTTGCCTTTTCTGCAACATAATCCGGAATTCTGGCTGACAGGTGCAGATATGCTCCTGATGTCAGTACGGGTAAAGTCTTGTGAGCGGAATCGCAGCACATGTCTGCACCCAAATCAAGAGGGTGCATTTTTTCTGGCAGAAAATGAAGGTAGGCACCGTGTGCGTTGTCAACCAAAAGAAGCGCCCCGTATCTGTGGCAGATATCCGAAACAGACTCTATATCCGAAATATTGCCGAGATAATCCGGCGAAGTCAGATATACTGCGTCATATTTTTTATTTCTGAGTTTTTCTTCAACTGTTTCTGGCCTGATTCTGCATGAACAGACTGAAGAATTCAGTTCGTCGGAAGCTATCCAGTCGACCTCGCAGTCGCTCAGTGCACAGGCATAAAGAAATGACTTGTGGACATTCCTGGCTGCAAGAATATGTATTTTTTCAGATTGCTTAAAATACTTCAGCAGATATATCATGGCCTTGATACACTGGCTGCTTCCTTCAGTTGAATATATTGTTTTTTTGCTGCCGAAAATACCCGAGCAGATTTTTTCGCTTTCTGCTATTATTCCGTCAGCTGAATAGAGAGAATCTGCACCATGAATTTCAGTGATGTCATATTTTTCAGGTCCCGTTATTTCAACGCCTTTATGGCCAGGCATAAACAACCTGACCACGTCTTTTTTTGTTATTTCGTCAATGAAATCCGAAATAGGCGTCTTTACACTCATTCTAATCCTCTTGGCTCTCCGCAGCTTTAATCATGATTGCGCACTCAATTCTCTTTTTGAACAATCTGCATCCAGGCTCATATACTCCGAGAATCGAACCTGTCGCGTGATAGGAGTTTGCAGCGCAGCCTCCTGAGCAGTATAGTCTTGCCCAGCAGTCTTTGCATTCCTCTCTTGCGTAGGCATTGCATTTTCTGAAGTCTTCCCTGAGTCTGGTGTTTGTCACACCATTCCAGATGTCTCCAAGCTTATATGCCTGTTCACCCACAAACTGGTGGCATGGGTACAAATCTCCCCAAGGCGTTACCGCCATATACTCCGTACCCGATCCGCAGCCCGAAATCCTCTTGTAAATGCAAGGGCCGCCTGTCAGGTCAATCATATAGTGATAGAACGTTATCGGTCTGCCCTCTTTTTCGCGCTTTAACATCTCTTTTGCGAGTATCTCATACTGTTCAAAGAGCACAGGCAAATCGTCATATGTAAGCGCGTATGGGTCGTCGGGAGCGCAGACAACAGGCTCCATAGAAAGCTCGGTAAAGCCCAAATCCGCCATATGGAAAATGTCGTTTGTAAAGTCGGTGTTGTTGTGAGTAAACGTTCCGCGGACGTAGTAGCCGCGGTTGCCGCGTTTTTTAACGAACTCCTGAAATTTAGGGACGATAACGTCATAGCTGCCCTTGCCGTTGATTGTCTTGCGGAGATTGTCGTGAATTTCCTTTCGTCCGTCAAGGCTGAGTACAACGTTGTGGCACTCTTTATTTGCAAACTCAATAACGTCGTCGTCAACGAGCATACCGTTTGTGGTGAGGGTGAAACGGAAATTTTTGTTATGCTCTTTTTCAATGCTTCTTGCGTAGGCGACAATTCCCTTTACAACGTCAAAGTTCATCAGCGGTTCTCCGCCGAAGAAATCGACCTCGAGGTTAACTCTGCTGCCCGAGTTCTCGATGAGAAAGTCTATTGCCCTCTTGCCCACCTCAAGGCTCATCAAAGCGCGTTCGCCGTGGTATTTGCCCTGACTTGCAAAGCAGTATTCGCAGTTGAGGTTGCAGGTGTGCGCGATATGCAGACAAAGCGCCTTAATAACCGTGTTGCGCTTTTTGAAGTCAAACGCGAGGTTTTCATACTTATCCTCGGTAAAGAGCCTGCCGTTCTGCTTAAGCTCCTCAACGTCGTCAATGCAATCACAAATTTCCTGCTCGGTAATATCGGGATTGTCCCCGTACTTGTCGAGCATTGCGGAGATAATCTCGGATTTATCCGAATTTTCATACATTTCTATAATATCGTAAGCGAGCTCGTCAACAAGGTGAACGCTTCCGCTGTTTAC
>CADAXH010000186.1 GCA_902791785.1 uncultured Ruminococcus sp.
CGGAGCCCTGGGACATGCCCGGTTATGCTGACAAGGTGATAATGGCGGCAGGTACTTTTATTTCCGGTGCGTCAATTGAATTGTCCGCTGACGGACCGCTGCGCGAACCGTACATTGCATATTTCCAGGGCGGTCTGACATACGAAAGCGGAAGGGCAGCCATACTTGCAGCGGCAGAAAAAATGCTCTGATTTACTCCCAAAACAAATATTTTTCGATATATAGAAAAAAAGTCCTTGCATTCACAAATCTAATGTGATATAGTTATTGGGCAAAAAATCTTACGGAAGGAAGGTGTTCAGTCATGAAAAAGGGTATTCATCCTACATATTATCAGGCCAAAGTTTACTGTGATGGTGAAGAATTGTTCACTGTTGGTTCTACAAAACCCGAACTCCGTGTTGAAACATGGTCAGGAAACCATCCATTTTATACTGGTAAACAGAGATTCGTTGATACAGGCGGTCGTGTTGACAGATTTAAAAAGCGTCTTGAAGGAATTCAGAAGTAATTTGGCAAATAATATTGAGGGGTTAATGATTGGAAAACCGATTATTAGCCCCGTATTTTTTGGAAAGGGGCGATTATGACAGAAAACAGTATTGAAAAAGTAGATAAAGTCGTTCTTTTGTCAGTGATTTCTGATAGTGATGACAAAGAAGTAAAAGAGATATCTCTCGATGAGCTTGAGAGACTTGCAGAAACAGCAGGAGCTGAAGTCTTCTGCAGAATGGTACAGAATAAAGAAGCGCCGAACCCTGCAACATATATTGGTTCAGGAAAGGCAAAGGAACTGAAAGAGTTGTGCTCTAACAATGATATAGTTCTTGTTATAGCTGACGACAACCTGACTCCGTCACAGATCAAGAATCTGGAGGACGAGCTGGACGGTCCCGACGTTATAGACAGGAGCATGCTCATTCTGGATATATTTGCAAAACATGCTGAGAGCGCAGCAGGTAAACTCCAGGTTGAACTTGCCCAGCTCAAATACACAGTACCCAGACTGATCGGAAAAGGAAAAGACTTGTCAAGGCTGGGCGGCGGCATCGGAACAAGAGGTCCCGGTGAATCAAAACTTGAAACAGACAGAAGACACGTAAAGAGAAGAATTGACTCTCTTGAAGAAAAACTGGCTGAAATTGAGAAAAATAAAATGACTCAGAGAGGGTCAAGGGACAAGAGCGGAATATTCAAGTTCGGAATAGTGGGCTACACAAATGCAGGAAAGTCAACATTGCTGAACAGAATGACATCAGCAGGAGTTCTTGCTGAAGATAAACTTTTTGCAACTCTTGACACCACAACAAGAAAATATACAATGGAAAGAGGAGAAGAGATCCTCCTGACTGACACTGTCGGTCTTATAAGGAATCTTCCCCATATGCTCGTGGAGTCATTCAAATCCACGCTGGATGAAATCAAATATTCCGACGCGTTGCTCATAGTAATAGATGTGAGTGATCCGGAATTCAAATCACAGCTGGAGGTTACCGAACAGCTTATATCGGAACTTGGGGCAAATGAACTGCCAAAGATATATGTATTCAACAAATGTGACCGAGGCATGACTGAAAAACTCAATTCCAGAGACAAGATGGAAGTGTATATTTCGGCACTCAACGGCGATGGACTAAAAGAGCTGGAAAGCTATATGTATCAAGTGATTAACGAAAACAAACACTTGTATAAAATAGTGCTTCCGATGGACAAATTGTCCTTTGTGGACTATCTTTACAAGAATGCGTCCGTAAACAATGTGGAATACAGGGAAGACGGAGTATACATCGAAGCAGTTCTTGACAAAAAAACAAAAGGTATGGTTGAGGAGTTCATTCAATGAGCACCAAACAGATTAAAACTGTAAAGGAATACACCAAATTCGAATTGGTCGAAAAGAAATCAGTTTTCATAGGACACATTTTCCCAGTCTCATCCTCATCCGAGGCTGAACAGAAAATAGAGGAGATTGCCAGGCTGAATCCTGAGGCAAGACACAATGTGTATGCATATGTTGCCGATGGCTGCGAAAAGATGTCCGACGACGGAGAACCTCAGGGCACGGGCGGGGCTCCTGTCATGAGTGTTATAAAACTGAACGGTCTGACCAACGTCTGTATTGTTGTGACAAGATATTTCGGAGGAATACTGCTCGGGGCAAAAGGCTTGGTCCGGGCATATTCCAGTGCCGCAAGCGGCGCTCTCAACAGTTCGGAGATTGTAAGCTTCATCCCGTTTACGGATATTGAAACCGACTGCTCATATTCCGACTATGAAAGGACAAACAGACTTATTGCTGAGATGGAAGGGATAATCCTCTCAACCGAGTTCAAAGATCTGGTAACTGTAAGTTTGTCTGTACCGAGTTCAAACAGTGAAGAATTCGTCAGCAGATTCATTAATCTGACAAACGGAAAACAGACATGCCGTGTCGTCGGAGAAACTTTGAGAATAAAAAAATAAAATAAAAAAAGGGATTTCAGCATTTGCATTGTATTTATGTTCGTATTCACTTTGCAAAGGCGGCGGAGATATGGCATTTTCAAACTATTTCGTACAGGAACTCAAGTCGAGAAACAATATTGTTGATGTCATTTCTTCGTATGTTACACTAAAAAAGGCAGGCTC
>CADAXH010000187.1 GCA_902791785.1 uncultured Ruminococcus sp.
TCATTACCGGTTTTAAGGATATTTTTTCATTTCTTACATAGTCGGAAGGATACATTCCGTACAATGCAATCCCTATTCTGTCCGAGTTATATGTGGGAAGATTCTTTATGATTGCCGCAGTATTGTTGATTGATATATTCCCCAGATCCTTATACTTTTTTCTGAGATTTTGGATCATATAATCAAAGTTTTCTCTCTGACTGTTTGTAACTCCCATTGATTCTGAATCCGCACATGCGTAATGGCTCAGAACGCCTTTGCAGGATATGTTCTTTTTGGACAGTATGTAATCAGCTGTTTCCAGCCCTTTTTCGTCACAGGATATTCCGATTCTGGACATTCCGGAATCTATTGCAAGATAATAATTTGCGGGCAGGGAAATATCTGAAGAAACTTCATCCATTATATCCGCATCTTCCCTGTTGAACAGAACAGGTGTTACTTTGTGTCTAATTGCGTCGCCGTAAAGCCCTGAAGGAATTGGACTTAAAACTATTATTTCGTTTTCAACTCCCCTTATTCTGAGTTCTGTAGCCTCTTCTAATGTCGCTGTGGCGAATATATCTGCTGTTTTGGACAGCTCTTTGGCGACTTCAATAGAACCGTGGCCGTATGCATTTGCTTTTACGACAACAATAGTCTTGTTGCCGCTGTTCATAATGGATTTAATCTGATTGAAATTGCTTACCAGAGCATTCAGATCAATTTCAGCCCAGGTTCTCAGGATGTCCTGCATTTTTTACCTCTGACAATTAATTATCAAACCTTCCTTAATGAGTTTGAGGAAGGTTTGATGTTTTCTATTTTACTTGTTGTTTTCTATATGAACCATTGTCTTGTCCACGAGAGACTCGATGGACACTTTTCCTACACCGAATATTGATGTATCAAGGGTTCCGTTCATTGGTTTTGTCCAGTATGGATCAATTGATTCAATGCCGTTTCTCATTCCGAGAATCGAACCTACAGTTGCGCCGTTACAGTCTGTGTCAAAACCTGTCTGAACAGCCTTGCAGATTGCTTTTGAATAGTCTCCGTTGCTGTAGAGCATGCTTGCGACTACGATAATTGCATTTGAAATAGCGAGGCACCAGTCATGTGCGTCATTATCATTAAACTGCTCGTTGAATTTCTCGAAGAATTCCTCTTCGGAAACTCCCTCTTCATAAGCGATGAGTGTTGCAGCGATTGCTTCATACATACGTGATGTCTTCGGAATCTGTGCAAGACCTGCGTTCACTATTTTCTTAAGGTCTGTGGTTGCTGCAGCAGCTGCGATTGCAGCGGCAACAAACATTTCTCCGTAAATACCGTTTTTGGTGTGTGATACAACGGCATCTCTCCATGCCATTTCAGCAGCTTTTTCAGGGTTGCCCGGATTGATGTATCCGAAATAGTCAGCTCTTATCTGAGCGCCGATCCATTCTCTGAATACGTTTCTGTAAGATCCTGAGAACGGAGGTTTGATTCCCTTTACTATATTGATGAAAGCGATTCTTTCAGCTGTGCAGTATGCTTCCTTCGGCTGTTTTGAAACCCATGCATATGCTACATCCTTTGGAGTGAAGTCATATCCGTATTTGTCTATGACGCCCTGATACAGTACTGTGTAGTTTGTATCGTCATCAACAGGTTCGCATGTAATCTTGTCTGCATAGCATCTGTTGAGCAGGTTGAATTTGTATTTGGAAGCAATTTCTTCATTTACGTCTGTAGATAAAATATATCTGTGCATCGGATAGTTGCCTGAATTCTGGAGGAACGGAATAAGTTCGTTTCTTCTCATTCCTTCAACTGTTTTTCCGAGCATACAACCGGCGATTCTTCCGTACCATGCACCTTTTACCTTGCTCTTAAGTTTTTCTGAATCGCATTTGAAATCTTCAAATAAATCTGTGTCTCTGAGTTCTTTGATTCCTTCGAGATCACTTGGTTCAATGTATCCGTATCCGGAAACCATTCCTGCATGTGACATGATGTCCCATACTATATCTGCAGCTTTTTCTTTCCTTGATCCTCTCGGAAGTTTTGCAACAGCGTTAATGAAATCTTCATATTCTGAAAAATCGAGACCCTCTTCAGTTGACTGACGAATTTCCAGATTCAAATTATCTGAATATGATTCCCATCCTTTCAATTCTGAACCGTCGTCCGGCGCTTTGTCGATGCAGAGTGCTTCATCACCGGTCATGCCGTAAAGTTTTGCAAGTTTCTTGACTTCTTCAGCACTTGGTTCTGTTATTCCGAGTTCCCATCTTCTCAATGCCGGATAAGAAACACCTGTTTTTTTCGAGGCTTCCATTAAGGAATAACCTTTTGCTTTTCTTAATTCAAATAATTTCTGACTGATTTTCATTTATTCTTCACCTTTTCCTTTTGTTCAAAACCCCTTTTGAACTATTATACCAGATATAGATTATATAACTATTATTTTTTTTTGCAAGGATTAAGAACAAAAAAATAAGCAGCCTCTATTGAAGCTGCTGTGTTATCCGGGCAATGCCCATAGAAAACTGAATAAAGGATGTGAAGAAATCGAGCGAATCATCAAAGCGAACTTGAATCGAAGTTCAAGTCCTCGGTCTATTAGTATCGGTCAACTGAAT
>CADAXH010000188.1 GCA_902791785.1 uncultured Ruminococcus sp.
CCGAGCAAGTATGCCTGCCAGTATGGCTGTATTCTGTGTCCCAGGATTGATTCAAGTTCTTTGTGCAGTCCGCTTGCAGGAATGTATATAAGAAAAAACAAATCTGCTGTGCAAAAATCTATTAACCCGAACAGAAATCCGGGGCTGTGTTTGTGCCTGTATTCCATGTGCATGACCATTATTGAATAATTGAACGGAAATTTCTTATACGTGTAAAAGAAATGCAGTTGGAATTATGGTGTGAGTCTGCCTGGTTGAACCCGAGTCTCAAAAGCATGACTATGTCGTCTCCGTCATAATCCCAGTCAGGATATTGCAATCCAACCATTGCGCGATCCATCTGATGATAGTCAAACAGCCTTTTGACAACTTTCCATTCGTGCAAATCTTTCGATACGGCCATAGAAATAACTGTTCTGTGCCAGGCCTGTTCAAGAGACTGCTCGGTTCCGATCATAATATACATTTTGCTTTCAGGATCATATTTGACACAGAATTTGGAATTGCATCCGACGGGACAATCCGGGATTGAATTGAAAGTGTATGGCTTATCCGGTGTTGACGGATCCATGTCGAGTACAATTGTCTTTCCCGTATGAGGCTCGCCCTTTGCTATATCCATTCTGTAAAGAGCGTGCATGTTTCCGTTTTCGTCACACACGATATTTCCCTCAATATCCGCTCCCTGATCATCAAGTCCCGGTCCGACATTCTTGGGAGAACCGGGCCAGTTGGGATCATGAGATATGAATTCTGACATCTCCCAGTTCTGAGGATCCAGCAAATCTGAGTCGTCCTGTGCAGAAATGTAACCCATTCCAAAGCCAATCTCATCCCACCTTCCCATTGAGATAGGAATCCACAGTCTGCCATGCGCACTGACAACTGAACCGGGTGCACTGTGGTATGCCCCCTTGTAGCACGCAAAGAAAAGTGTTGAAGGAGCCGACCAGGTATTCCCTTCATCTTCTGAACGGCTGATTACTGCTGCTCCCTGTCCGTTTGTTCCTGAGAACATATATACTTTTCCTTTGTGAAGGAACAGTCTTCCCCAATAACATGGAAACAAATCTCCCTGCCAGTGCCAGCTGATTCCTCCATCGTCCGAATAGTACAGATGGCTGAGGCATGCGTATTCTTCTCTTCTGCTGAATACATCCATGGAAGCAAGCAGTCTTCCGGACGGACATCTCACTATAGACGGTCCCGCCACAAATGTTCCGGAGAAATCAAAGACAGTGTCATCCGGATGAAGATAACAAACAGGTGTGTCTCCCGGCATCTTTCCGGTACGGATACGCCTTGTAATGCTCTTATCCGAACCATTTCTTGATAGTGTTATCTCATAATCTGCCAGATTTTCCAGGTCTGTTATTCTGACATTGAAAGGAGCAGGATTTATACTGCGGACAACAGTCTCTTCTCCAGTTTTTCTCACAGTAATGGTATGCTGACCTTCACTTCCATTGTCAATCCATTCGACTTCAACTTCCCCGTCAAACGGTACAATCCTGGTAATATGTGGATTTAAGGCTTCGCTTGAAAATCTGTACGGCTTGAATGGTCTGTACAGTAAACTTGTCATTGCTTGCATGGCGTGCTCACTTTCTGTTTTTTAAGAATGTTTTTTTCTGCCCGATTCTTCCATTTCCTTTTCGAATGCTTCAGGATTTTTCAAGTAGTAGTCCTGATGATAATCCTCTGCTTCATAAAAACCGGTAAAAGGTTCCACTGCTATGAATACTTCTTTACCTGATTCTGACTGAAGTTTCTTAATTTGTACTTCTGATACTTTCTTTTCCTCATCGGTCGTATAATATATGGCCAGGGTGTATGAATGTCCTCTGTCTATGAACTGACCTTCTGAATCGAACGGATCAACGTTGGCAAGGAAAATGTCAAGCAATTTGTTATAACTGACGACTGCCGGATCGTATTCCAGCATAACTGTTTCCCTGTGTCCCGTCTTTTGTTTTTTTACGTCCTCGTACGAAGGATTCTTCTCTGTTCCACCGGAGTATCCGCTCACAACATTGTCCACACCATATATCTTGAATATTGGTGTGATACACCAAAAACAACCGCCCGCAAAATATGCTTTCATATATTTTCCCTATTTCTTTCCATCACCCACAAAAATGCTTTTGCAGTCCTGATGTCTGAATCTTTGAAATGGTTTCCCTGATTCCATTCCAGCAAACAATTCACTTCGCATTCAGACAAAATGGAATGCGTTTCACGAATCCTGTCTCCCACAGTCGCCATGACAGGATTTTTTGTTTTGTCTTCTTTGTCTCCAAGACTCAGATATACTTTTTTGACTTGGATATCTCGTGCTTTGATGTATTCAATGAATCCGGGAAACCACACAGAAGGAGACGCAGAAGCAACTCCTGAAAATGCGCTTGTATTGTATGCCGCCCACAGGGCAAAAAGCCCTGCGAGCGAATATCCGCCTATGAAATATGTCTTTGAGCTGTCTGAACAGATATTAAGTATTTCTTCAAGTGTTTTTCCGGCCTCTCCGCCGAATTCTTCTTTTCCGAATACTGCGGGGGCTTTCCATGGAGAAAGGTCTCTGTTCCAGTC
>CADAXH010000189.1 GCA_902791785.1 uncultured Ruminococcus sp.
TGGAAATACGAGGAGCTTGCTGATGAGATGCTTAAAATACATAACGAAGATGAATATAATGACTGCTACGGCAGAGAAAGAATGTATATGGCATTGATGCAGAAGAAAATAGCAGGAGATATCAGCATAGATATCCCATGTGAGGGGACAGTCCGCAAGGTCATGGACGAGATCGGGCTTATCCACAAGCCCCATAGAAAGCCTAACGGTATCACTAAAGCCGACCGTGAAGCACGCAAATCAGACGATCTTCTGAAGCGTGACTTCAGTGCTGAAAAGCCACTTGAGAAGGCGGTGACGGATATCAGTGAAGTGAAAGGCAGCGATGGAAAGGTTTATGTTTCAGCGATATTCGATTGCTTTGATTTGATGCCGCTCGGACTCGCCATCGAAGATAACATGAGGGCTTCGCTCTGCTGTCATACCCTTGAAAATGCAAAGAAATCGTACCCCGACATTAATGGATGCATCATTCACTCTGACAGAGGAAGTCAGTACACAAGTACAGAATATCGCGCAGCGATCCAAAAGTATGGAATAATTCAAAGCATGAACAGTGCCGGCGGTCGGTGTCATGACAATGCCCGCTGCGAAAGTATGTGGGCCAGGATGAAAGAAGAACTCTTTTACAGTCGTAATGACAAGTCTGAGAACTACACTGTGGCAGAATTGAAAACAAAGATATGGCGGTATTATATGAGCTATTGGGCTAACAGGAGAATATGTACTGCCAACGGAGGACTTCCCCCTGCTGTCAAGAGAAAGCTCTACTATGATGTGATTAAAATTGTGGCATGAATATACCTTGAGCAAATATGCTCTGCCGGAAGACATCAAGAACCACACCGCCACCCTTGACAGAACCTGAAAGAAATGCTGTGAGGTCGCTGCCGACGGTGACGAACTCATGAACAGCTCATAGGCTTCACCGTCGGTCAATCAGTGTAGCATTTCTTTCAGAACCTGCCAAGGGCAAGCCGCCTGCGGCGGTGGCTGCTTTTGCCTCCGGCTCGGAATCTATGAACTGCCCTTTTTTTCGAGGTAATTGTGTCAAGTGATATTGACAATTTCATTTTGAACTGATTTGATTTTTGAGTTTCACGGATTCAGGAAAAAGTTCCTCCAAGCAGAGAAAATCGAAAAAGGCTTTGTAAAAATGCTCAAAGAATCTTTTACCGCCTATCGAAGTGATTTTATTCAGACAGGTATTTCATGCCACGGCAGAGTGCCTGAAATAGCAGCGGAGCTGAGAATCGGTATGAAAATGTTCCTGCAGTTTTTAGAGGAGCACAAGGTTATCACCGAATTCATCGCAAAAAATCTTGACGGGGAATTCAAAGAAATCCTTTACCGCTTGGCACAGCGACAGAGCGAGAATATCAAGAGCGACAAGCCTTCGGTTGTTTTTGTGAAAAAGCACTACGTGCCGATTGAGTCCGGCGCAGTCGCGGTGACGCGCAAGGATTTGTCAATCGGCGAAGACCCGTATCCGAGAAACTTTGTTGGATTCGAGGACGAGCATTATCTCTACCTCAACAAGGATATTGCTTATCGTCATGTGAAAGTACTCTGCAATGAGCAGGGCGAGAGTTTCAGCTTGACTAGTAAGGCTCTGTTGAAAACACTTGCCGAGGACGATTTGATAAAAACCTCTCAGGGCAGCAATACCGTCTCCGTTCGCTACGCCGGAAAGAACAGTCGATATATGGCTCTCGATAAATATAAGGCGGAACAGATAGTGAACAGTACCTGATATTTTCTGTGGCAACTGTGGCAAAGCCTTGAAAACGGCTTGTACGCTGAGAAAAGCCTTTATCTTTTTCTGTTGTACAACTGTGGCACTGTTGCAGTTGCGCCGTGCTCTGTTGCAGAAACGGAAACGCTGTATTTGGCTTATACGCTGGATTTTTTCGCGTTGTTGCAGAAGTTGCAGATAAATACAATACACCTACTGTTAGTAACAAAATACACATTCATGTGGGTTGAGAACGGCGTGAGTATATCTCGCATTTTACTCAGCTCTGCTGAGGCAAGCAGAGCG
Source organism: uncultured Ruminococcus sp. (assembly GCA_902791785.1). Lineage (GTDB taxonomy): Bacteria > Bacillota > Clostridia > Oscillospirales > CAG-272 > CAG-841. Next base: position 2,042 of record CADAXH010000189.1, read on the forward strand.
CCCGGCTGTCCGCCGAACGCAAAAAGCCGGGCAGAAGCCCGGAACCCACTTTTATATAATCCACGGAGGTAATAATTACGGCAAATAGAAAACGAAATCAAACACTATCAATTCGGTTAACACCGGCAGAAAAGAAAGAGATTACAGCCAAAGCAACGCAGGCGCAGATGACCTTGAAAGACTATCTGATTGAGTGTTCTCGCAACACGGAAATCAAGGTAATGGATTTGTCTGAGGTACTTGTGGAGCTGAAACGCATCGGCAACAACATCAACCAAATCGCGCGCAAAGTAAATTCTAAGCGGTTCTTCTTCGGTAACTTCAATTCTGTTATCGAAGGTCAGCGTAAAATCTACGACGCGATTCTCAGCATGACGGGAGGTAATTAAGTATGGCAACCGTCATGTATATCCCCGAACATCGGCAAAATCGATTTGCCATGCGAGCTGTCATAAACTACTGTCAGCAGGAGTATAAGACCTTTGACAGCAAATCCAAGCGCAAATTAATCAGCGGAGTCAACTGCAA
>CADAXH010000190.1 GCA_902791785.1 uncultured Ruminococcus sp.
ACGTCAGAATTAAGAAAATAGCAGGAAATATACTTGTCATGGGACAGGCTGGACAATATAATTACAAAAGATGTCTTGATCACGGTCAAAAAGGTTCTGCGCAGCTCTCAGTTGTGAAGTTTGTCGAATCGGCAATGAGCGTTATATTTCTTTTAAACAGAGTATATATGCCATATTACAAATGGTCTTTTAAAGCGATGTCAGAATTGCAATTTATGAGCGGCATCAAGGACGATCTTGAGTATCTCATTTCTTCTTCAAATGAAGACGGAGAGATAGAGAACAAAATGGATATTATTGAATCTATATGTTCGGATGTTGCAGATGAGCTCAGGCGGCAGAAACTGAGTGACGCCGTGTGCAGCGACATGGAAAAGAACGCATATTCAGTTAATGATCATGTAAAAGACAACAACATAAGAAATGAAAATATTTTATTCGCAGTGTGACCAATGTAAGCATACAAAAGGAGATTACAGTTTTGAAAGCAGGAGTTTTTTATAAGGCAAACGACTTAAGAGTTGAAGAAACAGCAAAACCGACACCAAAGAGCGATGAAGTGCTCATAAAAGTCAAGGCGTGCGGAATTTGCGGAACAGATGTACATATATTCAAAGGAGACAAGGGATGTTTCCCGACTCCGGCAGGGACGGTCCTGGGCCATGAATTTGCCGGTATAGTTGAAGAAGTGGGGGGAGACGTCCGGGACATTAAAGTCGGAGACAGAGTTTGTGTTGATCCCAATAAGCTCTGTAATGACTGCTATTACTGTAAGAGCGGAATAGGACACTTCTGTGAAAATATGATCGGAATAGGAACGAGCGTCAATGGAGGATTTGCAGAGTTCTGTGCAGTTCCTCAGTCACAGGTTTACAAGATTGCAGATACGACGACATATGAAATGGCAGCAATGACTGAACCTGTTGCTTGCTGTGTTCACGGAATAGACATGTGTGAAATATCCTGCGGAGATACTGTTGCCGTCATAGGCGGAGGCATGATCGGTATGATTATGCTGCAGCTGGCCAAGATTTCAGGTGCAGGCAAGCTCATAATGATTGAACCTGTTGCATCAAAGAGAGAAATAGCTAAAAAACTCGGTGCAGATATTACAATCGACCCCATAAAAGAAAATGTCAAAGAAGTGTTGTCAGATAATGGCGTCACAAGAATATCCGTCGTAATTGAATGTGTCGGAAAAACATCAACAATTGAACAGGCCATAGATATTGCAGGAAAGAAATCCGTTGTCATGATGTTCGGTCTTACTGCACCTGAAGATACAATTTCCGTTAAACCGTTTGAAATATTCCAGAAGGAAATAGTTCTCAAAGCTTCCTTCATAAACCCTTATACACAGAAGAGAGCACTGTCCCTCATAGACGGACACAGAATTGATGTCAGTTCAATAGTTTATGCCTGTGAACCGCTTGAAAAACTGCCTCAGATACTGGCTGATGATTCTATGCGTGCAAAGGGCAAATTTATAATTATTCCGTAGGCAAAACAGATGCGTGTATTATCTTTCGGCGAAATACTGTGGGATGTTTATCCGGATAATAAATACATTGGCGGGGCACCATTGAATTTTGCAGCCCACTTTGTCAAGCAGGGCGGCAGTGCATATATGGTGTCAGCACTCGGATACGATGAACTTGGACAAATAGCTCTGAATATGCTTGAAAACTGGAAAATCGGCACTGATTATGTTACCATTTTGCCAGAAATTCAGACCGGAAAATGTCTCGTAACACTGGATGAGTCAGGACTCCCTTCATATGACCTTCTCAGGGATGTGGCATATGACCACATTGAGTGTAAGATCAAAGACAAAGAGTTTGATGCCCTATATTTTGGAACTCTGGCATTGAGAAGCAGAAATAACCTGAATTGTCTGTCTGATGTCATCAAAAACAATGAGTTTAAAGAGATATTTGTGGATATAAATGTCAGACCTCCTTTCTATTCGAAAGAATCAATCCTTTTTGCTTTTGAACATGCGACCATGATGAAGATAAGCGATGAGGAATTGCCCATAATCACAAAGTGTTTGTTTGACTATGACTGCGATTACGAATCTGCATCAAAAAGGTTGTCAGAAGAGTTTGGCAATCTTAAGATGATTGTGGTGACAAGAGGAGAGAACGGGTCATTTGCATATGACTGCAGGAGCGGCAAATCATATATGTCTGATGCCAAAAAGGTGGATGTTGTATCCACGGTCGGTGCGGGCGACAGTTACTCCGCATCATTCATGTACAACTATTTGTCAGGCAGAAGCATAGATGAATGCTTGAAGCAAGCGAGCAAATTGAGTGCTTTTGTAGTTTCGAAAAAGGATGCAATTCCTGATTATTGATACATTTATCCCCAAAAACGATACATTTATCCCAAACTATTGACAAATCAATATTTTTGTCAAATCATTGTTATTGCACAGAAGTCAGAATTGTGCATCAAAAAAACATTAGTCAATAACCCATGATTGAAATCACGGGCTTGAAAAAGCAAGTGAAGAAATCAGCTACGGAAGTAGATTGTTGACTACCCTAAGTCTTGAGACAAAGA
>CADAXH010000191.1 GCA_902791785.1 uncultured Ruminococcus sp.
AAAGGTGAATATGAATACAATGAAGCGGCGACTCTCGAAATAAAGAAGCAGCTGCTCCAGAAAAAAGGTGTAAACATTGGATTTGCTGCGGACAACTCACGTCCGGATGAAGCAACAAAGACGCAGGGCAAATACATCAGCTACAACTGGGCACATTATACATATGAGCAGGTGCAGCGCAATCATGCTGTAACCTTAGTGGGGTGGGATGACAATTATTCCGCTTCAAATTTCATAGAAGGACACCAGCCGCCTGCAAACGGAGCCTGGCTCGTCAAAAACAGCTGGGGAAGCGGTGAAAACGAATTCCCGAACAAAGGTAACGGAGCATGGGGAATTCCGGTTCAGAAGAAGGACGAAAACGGAAATACACTCACCGATGAGCAGGGCAACCCGATTATGGTAGGTTCCGGTTATTTCTGGATTTCGTATTATGACATGACAATCGGAATGGTTGAATCGTTTGATTTTTCAGCTGAAGTTGCACCGGAAATGATCAACCAGTATGACCATTTGTCAATTAATGACGTCTTAGTCGAAGAATCAGATAGTGAAACCAAGATGTCAAACATTTTTACTGCTGAATACACTCAGTTCCTGAAGGGAATATCATGTATTACTGCTTCCGAGAATACCGGTGTTCACTATGAAGTGTATTTACTTCCTGAAGGCTTTAACTCTCCGGAAGATGGTGTAAAAGTGGTAAACGGTGATATAACCTACAGATTCGGCGGATATCACAGAATCAACCTTGAAGGAGATATTCTGCTTCAGAAGAATCAGAAATACTCGGTCGTCATAACACTGAAACAGGGAGACAAATATATTTTTAATGCTCCGATGGGATACTACATGGTACCGCTTCTCAAACAAACAGCAGTTATAAACAAAGGCGAGAGTTTCCTGTTCAGCGAAGGCAAATGGAAAGACTACAAGGATATAGCCGATGCTAAAGCGGAAGTTCTCAATGAGGAGAAAAAGGCGATGAGTATTATTCACTCATTTGACAACTTCCCAATCAAAACTTATTCCTGGAGAAATACAGGTGATTATCACATCACAGTGAAAGCTCAGAATAAAACAATTGGATTGACGGAGAATACTGACAAGACAACTGTTCAGCTCTCTTTCGTAGGACTTAAGATCAGTGATATTGGCAAAGTGAAGGTGGATTGGAAACTTGAAAACGGTTCTGAAAAATACGTAGAATTGATTCCGGATACGGAAAAAGACAATTCCAGTGTACTGGTTAAATCAAAGGCCGAGGGAACTGCAATAATCTCTGTATCTGTCGAAAACTACGGAACCTACGTATTCAAGTTGAGTGTTGTTTCCGGAACACCATCATTATTGATAGTAACGAAAGAGATTTTTACATATACGGGACAGCCGGTGGAGCCGGACGCTACAGTTCTCACCCAGCAGGCAACCATACTTATACAAGGTGTTGATTATACATTGGAGTACGAAAACAATGTAAAATGCGGCATAGCAAAAGTCAGAGCAATTGGCAAGAATTCATCCGGAACAAATGCTCCGGAAGGCAATTTCCTGATTCTTCCACAAGCGGCGGAGATTGAAAAGGTATCAATAGTAGACAACAATCTGAAAGTTCAAGTGAAAGACATGTATTCATCAGGAATTACCGGGTATTATCTTGAATTACGCAAAAAAGGAACCGGTGAGTGGACGAAATTCGAAATCAACGGAGGAAACACAGAATTTGTTGTCAGTGAACTTGGATCAGGCGAGTATGAAGCGAGAGCTTGCGCCTTTGTCAATGTTCCGACGACTGAGCTTGTTCTGGAAACAGTCAGCGGAAACGTATGTGGAGAGTATTCGGAGATTCAAACAATAGTTAAGTAAAAAAATCTGATGGATAAAATACTATTTGGAAATCCGGAAGCCGGAACAGTCCTTGTTCAGCCGGTTGACGATTTTGAACTTAAGAACATAGAAAACGAAGTAAAATACATAGCCGGGGAATACGGTGGAGATTTTTGTCTTGTTGCGGTCAGGGTCGACGACTGGAACAGAGACCTTTCCCCATGGCCTGCCGAAAGAGTCTTTAAAAAAGGCAAAGATTTTGCGGGATGCGCGGATCAGACGCTGGCTGTGATTCTTGAGGCAATGAATTCCGTCAGTTACCGGAAAGCAATCATCGCCGGCTATTCACTGGCAGGGCTGTTCGCCCTGTACGCGTGCACGGTAAGCAGCCGCTTTGACGCCTGTGTTTCCGCTTCCGGCTCGCTCTGGTATGAGGGTTTTGACACCTGGCTCAAAGAACATCCCGTGCAGTGTGATTATGTCTTCCTTTCACTTGGCGACAACGAAAAGAACACCCGCAATCCGCGGATGGCGAAAGTGGAGGAGAAAACAAGAGAGGCACATGAGCTGATTTCAGGATATACCGCGTGCGAACTGCAGATGAATCCGGGCGGACATTTCAATGATCCCGAAGGCCGTCTCAGAAGAGCGATCGGGCAGACATTAAATATGATCAATAAGTGAAAACCGTGTCTTCAGAGCACGGTTTTTGCATGCATGAACAATCTTTTGGTATG
>CADAXH010000192.1 GCA_902791785.1 uncultured Ruminococcus sp.
CAATCGCCTTTTTCTATTCTTTTGGTCTCACATCAATTGTAACACTACACAATTTTTAAGCAATTCCTTTTTTGATGTTGAATTCCATGTGGAAATAAGATAAGATTACTATTTGAAATTGGCCATTGCCCAAATGAAAGGATATATTATGAAACTTTGTACATCAACAGGCGTTCTTGTAGAAAAATTCGGTCTGGAAGAAGGTCTGAAGGTCATTGCCGATGCCGGCTTTGACGGAGTGGATTTCGGATTTGACATCTATCTCAACTGGAACAAGATAAGAGATGAAGACAGAAACAGTTTTCTGTTTGATCTTGAAAAATGCAAGGAATTTGCGAAAGAACTTAAACATGTTCTCGACAAACTGGGGCTCAAACCTTATCAGTGCCACGCACCTTTTCCTTCAAGAAGAGATGACATTTCCGAAGAATTCAATCAGCTCATTATTGAGTCAATCAAAAACTGTTTCTACATGTGTGAAATCATAGGCTGCAAAAAGCTGGTTGTTCACCCATACAATTTCGGAGACATCACAAATTATCCGACACCCGAATTCAATCATGAAATGAACATGAAACTTTATGTGCCTCTTATTGACACGATCAAGGAAACAGGCGTAACCTGCTGCCTTGAAAACATGTTCATCGGAGATCCGACATCAAAGAAGATATTTGCAGGAACCTGCTCAGATATTTCAGAAGCATGCCAGTACGTTGACGAGCTGAATGAAATTGCCGGTGAAGAAATATTCGGATTCTGCCTGGATATAGGGCACCTTCTTCTCTGCTCGATTGACCCGTACAATGCAACGAAAAAACTCGGAAAAAGAATTGTCTGCTTCCACGTTCACGACAACAACGGACTTGCAGACCTTCACGTTTCTCCCTATCTCGGCATATGCCACTGGGACAGATTCGCCCAGGCCGTAAGAGAAATCGGATACACCGATCCTCTTGACCTCGAAACAGGCGGAATGCTTGTCAACTACTTCAGAGAAGACGGAATGGCAGTTGCTGCATACGATATGCTCCATGCGGCAGGCAGAAACATTATTAAGATGATAGAAGACGGTACTGGCCATGAAGATTAGTATAAGCAGCGATCCTCTGTTAAAAGTAGCCGAGCCTGATTATTTCTTTTCCCTTGCTTCTGAAACGGGCTTTGACGGAGTAGATTTGTCTTTGGGCTTTTATGACTGGAAACAGATTAAGAACAGAGATTTTTCATCGATCCTGTTCGATTATGACAAATCACTCGAATATGCAGAAAAAATAGCCGAGTACTGCCATGAATACAACATGGAAATACTCCAGACGCATGCACCTGCCCCTACATGGTATGAGGGATATCCGGACGAAGTAAATGCAATGCTTACCAAGTCCCTTATAAACTGCATACACATAACAAAAGCCGTGGGAAGCAGATACATGATTGTACACCCGTACTTTTTCGCATTCTCTTCCGACAGACAGCTTACAGATCCCGAAATACAGTTTCAGCTGAACATGAAAATGTACGGTGCACTCATCCCGACTCTCAGAGAAACAGGTGTCATATGCTGTTCAGAGAACATGTGGCTTCCTGAGCGCAGGTTTATTGGAAAAGGTAACATTTATTCAGCAATGTGCGAGAATCCTTATGAAGTCAACAGACTCATAAACAGTCTCAATGAACTTGCCGGTGAGGAGCTTTTCGGATTCTGTCTCGATACAGGCCACTGCCTTCTCTCAGGTTACGAGCCGAGCAGGGTTCTCACCCTTATAGCCCCGACTGTAAAAACATTCCACATTCACGACAACGACGGAATTGACGACCAGCATCTGTATCCGTACATGGGAATCACAGACTGGGACAGATTCTGCAAAGCCGTAAGGGACGTTGGCTTCAAAGGCCATTTGAATTTCGAAGTCGGCGGATGCTTTGACAAATTTACGCCCGATGCAAAAAACAGAGACAGAGCCATGGATCTCGCATCATTCAAAGCTGTTATGAGCGGCGCTAGTTCCTTCATTTTCAACCGCGCTGCATCAGAAGAATTCGCTTACAATCTCAAGGAACTACTCAAAAAGTACGATCTTGAATGTCTTCAGGCTCATTCGCCTATGCCAAGTTATCACCTGGACGAGACAATGGGCAGAATGGCTATAGAAGCACAGAAGAACTCAATCAGGATATGCGGAATAGTCGGATGCAAACACATAACAATCCATCCGTTCTATGTTAATTTTGCTGAGGATTACCTGCCGGAAGACGAAGTGGACAGAATCAACTTCGAAGTGTTCTTCCCGCCCCTGTTTGATTCTCTGAAAGAAAACAATGTCATAGCATGTCTTGAAGATCTGCCGGGAACAAACAGAAAAAGGACCAGATCGTTCAGAGGAATACTCACAGTACCTGAGAAAGCAATCAGCTATGTGGAAACACTTAACAGTCTCGCAGGTGAGCAGCTGTTCAGGCTGTGCGTAGACACAGGACACCTTGTGTGCACTTCTTCAACTCCTTACGACTATATAGTTGCGGTCAAGGACTACATCGGAATAACGCACATCCACGACAATGACGGTCTTCACGACCAGCACCTCATGCCTTACACCGGTGTGACAAACTGGGACCAGGCGTGCAGAGGATTCAGCGACGCAGGTTACGACAAAGACGATCAGAATCTCAGCTTTGAAATCTTCCCTCTTCCGAACAAACTTCCTGAGGACCTGATTCAGCCATACTACAACCTGGCAAACGCAACAGGCAGAAGACTCATTAACAAAATAGTCAACAAGATCTATTGATAAAACATGCGGTCAAAAACCTTATCTTCCGGTATGGTTCTGACCGCCTTCTTTTTTCGCAGAGGACATATTCAATTCAATTGAAAACTGTCGACAAAATTCACATTTTTGGTTGACATATTTTGCTTTTGTGGTACAATATTTTTGGTTCGGAAAATACTATTCTGAACACAACAAATTACAGAGGTAAATTATCATGTCAAGAGCTCAACTCAAAACTCAGGCTAAACAGCAGCTTGGCGGCGGAATTTTTGACCAGAACTGGCTGTTTTTCGTAGTCATAGAACTCATTGTCGGCGCAATAATCAGCATTGTTTCAGGCGTCACATTCGCAATCGGTACAATTATTCTTGCAGGACCATTGATGTTTGCATTAACATTCATTTCAATGTCTTTGGTAAGAGGTGCAAAACAAATCAATCTTGAAGATGTTTTTGCAGGATTCAAAGACGGAAGATTCGGTCAGACTCTCGTTCTTTTCTTAATGGAAGAAATCTTCGTTTTCCTTTGGTCTCTTCTCTTCATCATACCGGGAATCATCAAATCATATGCATATAAAATGGCTATGTACATTTACAACGATGACAACTCAAAAGACTGGAGCACATGTCTGAAAGAGAGCCAGGAAATGATGAGAGGCCACAAATGGGAACTCTTCGTTCTCGAACTCAGCTTCATAGGCTGGATTATTGTAGGATCACTCGCATTTGGTATCGGAACACTTTGGGTAAATGTTTACATGCAGCAGACAGAAGCAAACTTCTACCAGGCTCTCAAGGGACCGGTTGTTACCGTCGACTCAACAGCCGAAGTAAAAGAAGAAGCAACTGAAGCAGCACCTGAGACAACAACAGAAGAAGCAGCTCAGTAATATACAGGCAAAACAACCAAGACGATGTAGCCCGGACAGGATTACATCGTTTTCTTTTTTTGTTTTTCAGAAAAACAAAAAGTGTTTTTTCTTTCTTCATTGTGATAGAATATCTCAAAAGGAGATTTTTCCATGGAAATACACCCTATTGCACATATAGAAAACAACTACAAGGAACTGTTCGGAATCCCCCGCCAGAGCGGGATAACAGAAGCCGTTGAGTCAAGAGTTGTATTTGAAAAGGAATACAGCGACAAAAACGCTTTCAGGGAGATTGAAACATTTTCCCACCTGTGGCTCATCTGGGCTTTTGACAAGGCAGACAAAAAGGAGTGGACTCCTACGGTAAGACCTCCGAAACTCGGAGGCAACAGAAGAGTCGGTGTGTTTGCGAGCCGCTCCCCTTACAGACCAAACAAGCTCGGTCTTTCATGCGTAAAACTCGGCCGTATTGAATATACGGAATCCGGAGTCGTCATGTATATTTTCGGAGCAGACCTGGCAGACGGCACACCCGTCTTTGACGTCAAGCCGTATATTCCCTATTCTGATTCGCATCCTGATGCGCTTCCGGGATACTCAGTCAGACCGGATAGCAAGGAATACTCAGTGGTTTTTTCTCCGGATATTACAATTGACAAAAAGACCGCAGACGAGATAACTGAAATACTCAGTCTGGATCCGAGACCCGGATACAAAGATGATGAAAAAATATACAAAATGGCGTACGGAGAAAAGACAATTTCTTTCAGTTGCCGGGAAAATGTAATAATTGTTTTAAAATATTGTTAATATTGT
>CADAXH010000193.1 GCA_902791785.1 uncultured Ruminococcus sp.
CATGCTATAGGAATTGAGCCCTGCTGCAATTGCCTTTTCTTCCGTGTCGTAGTAGTTGGCTACGTTCCATCCCGTCACAGCGCTACCTGCGACAACTCTGACTCCGTCAGGTACAGTAATGGAAGTTACACCTTTTGGAATATTGACTCCCAAAAGAACATTGTCCACCACAAGAAAAGAAGGTTCTGTCTCCTTATATGAGTGGCTGTCCCAGAAAGAGTTCAGGAATTTTGTCTGGAAAAATGCATCTGTTCCTAAGTATGTCAGTTTATCCGAGAATCTTACATCTTCACTCTTCATTCCTCCGCATCCGTAGAATGCGTTGACGCCTATAACCGAGAGGTTCGGACAGTCAGCTATGCTGATGTGCGTCTTTCCCTGCTCGCTTGTGTGGAATGCGTCGGCTCCGATTGAAACCAGAGTAGACGGGAGCTTAACTTCTTCAAGTGCTGAACAGTAGTAGAAAGCACCCGCAAGGATTTCTGTAACTCCTTCAGGAATCTCTATTGAAGTCAGAAGTGATGTATATTTATATCCGTAATTCACATTGTATCCGGCAGACTCGTCAGCTGCTCCGTTTTCAAAAGCGCCTCCGGCAATTGTCTTTATTCCTTTTCCGGACAAATCCACTGTACCGTCAACAGGTTTTGCATTGCATTTCAGAAGAACCCCGTTACCGACTATTACAAGAGGATCTTCGGTAAGTTCTTCAATCCATGGCGTATTGAGGAATGCATATGAGGCAATCGATTCGACAGTTGAACTGATTGTGACGTTTACAAGCTTTTTGCAGTCTGCAAAAGCTGCAGCTTCAATTTTTTTGAGTCCTTCAGGCAAAACAATTCTTCTGATCGGGCACATATTGAATGCATATGAACCGATTGTTTCGAGAGAAGTACATTCGGAAATGTCTACTGTGTCAAGTGAGATGCATGAAGCAAATGCTTCTGCTCCGATGTCTTCCAGACCTTTCGGGAAGGTCACGTCAGACAGGAGCGAACAGCCTCCGAAAGCAGTGTGACCGATTGAAGTGAGGGTTTCAGGTAAAACAATGCTTTCAAGCGCATGACAGCACAAAAAAGTGTTTCCGTAAATTGCCGTTATTTTTGTGTCTTCAATGTGGCGCCGCTTGAAATTCTGGTGACGCTTGAACTCAGGATAACCTTTTTCAGTCTTGTGTCGCCTGAAAAGCATCCTTCTCCTATTTCGACAACTCCGTCTGCAACTCTGTATACACCCTTGTCGTCAGACATGCCTATGCATCTTGACAGGGTATTCTCTTTCATTGTCAGTACGGACTCTTCATTTGTCTCCGTGAAATCATCTATGCCCGGAACATTTCTGTCGCACGACACTGCAATTACTACAAGCACAAGCGCCAGAAGTCCCGCTAATATCTTCTTTAACATAAGTCACCTTTGCTCTGAAAAATTAATACTCAATTATTATACTTTTTTCCAGTGTTTGTGTCAAATTATTAACAAACGAAAAAGAAAAGTTGCAAATTGTTTTTTGTTGGTATATAATCGTGGCAACAAAAACGAAAAACCGTTTCGGATACTACTGCTTAACATTTTTTGCAATTGCATATCTTTTTACCGCAGTTCTTGCAGAACTGTGTATTTGCTTTTTGCCAATTTTAAATTATTTACAGAAAGGAACCCTGTTTTTTCAGGGAAAACTATGGGAAGACCAAAGAATAAGAAACTAAGAATAATTCCTTTGGGAGGTCTTGAAGAGATAGGAAAGAACTGCACTGCACTCGAGTGTGGCGACGACATCGTCATAATCGACTGCGGAATGGGATTTCCGGACGACGACATGCTCGGAATCGATACCGTGGTACCGGATTTCACCTATCTTGTAGAGAACAAGGCCAAAATCAAAGGACTGCTTTTAACACACGGTCACGAAGACCACATAGGAGCTGTGCCTCACCTGCTCCAGAAAATAAATGTTCCGATATATGCTACAAAGCTCACTCTCGGAATAGTTCAGAGAAAACTCGAGGAATTCGAACTTGAATATGTTCCCCAGCTCAACATAGTCCAGACGGGCGAAAAATTCATTCTCGGGAATTTTGAGATCGAATTCATACATGTAAACCACTCGATTGCAGATGCTGCGGCCATCGCCATAAACACTCCCGTCGGAATGGTAATCCACTCGGGCGACTTCAAAATAGACAGCACACCGATTGACGGCCAGATGATTGACCTGACAAGGTTCGGCGAACTCGGAAGACAGGGTGTAAAGCTGTTCATGTGCGAATCGACAAACGTCGAAAGACCCGGATTCACTCCTTCAGAGAAGAAAGTCGGGGAGTCTCTCGTCAGGTATTTTGACGAATACAAAAAGAAGAGAATCATCATTACGACATTCTCTTCAAACGTTCACAGGGTTCAGCAGATCATAAACATATCCATAAAACACGACAGACACGTTGCCATCATAGGAAGAAGCATGGTGAATGCCGTCTCAGCTGCCGTTCAGTACGGATATATGACGATACCGAAAGGAACCCTCATCGAGCAGAATGAGATAGGAAACTTTCCTCCCGAGAAAGTCACAATCATCTCAACGGGAAGCCAGGGCGAACCGATGTCTGCTCTTCACAGGATCACATTCGACCCGAAAAACAAACTCGATCTCGGCCAGTCCGACCTTGTTATTATTTCAGCTTCTGCTATACCCGGAAACGAGAAACTGCTGGGCAATGTAATCAATGCACTCTGCAAAAAACAGGTTACTGTCCTGACTGACTCACAGGCTGTAGTTCACGTTTCAGGCCATGCTTGTGCAGACGAAATCAAAATAATGCATGCCCTCATAAAGCCTCAGTATTTCATGCCCATCCACGGCGAAGCGAGACAGCTATACTGCCACAAGCAGCTTGCTGAACAGATGGGAATGAAGCCTTCAAACATCTTTGTTTCAGAACTCGGCAGAGTCCTTGAAATAGACTCAAGAGGCGCACAGTTCAACGGAACGGTTCCGTCAGGATCCGTCATGATAGACGGAAGCAACACTTCGGATATAGGAAATGTCGTCATTTCAGAGAGACAGAAGCTTTCCAAGGAAGGCATCATATTCATCTCTGCAACAATAGACACTGAATACCGCGAAGTCATATCAGGCCCTGAAATTGTATCCAGGGGATTCATATACGAAAGCGACAACCTGCCTCTCGTAAACGAAATAAAGAATGCTGCAAGGAATGCAATATTCGACACACTGAGCGAAGGCTCGCTGGACTTTGCCCTCATAAGGTCAAACGTCAAATCGGTTCTCGGTGAACTGATCTACACAAGAACAAAAAGAAAACCCCTTATTATCACAATAGTGATGGGAATTTGAACTACTCATGACTGAAGTCACGAGCTTCGTGAAGGGCTAAGTTGCCTTCGCCCAAACACAGGGTGGACACACACCCGCTACTCCTTTTAACAGGAA
>CADAXH010000194.1 GCA_902791785.1 uncultured Ruminococcus sp.
CTCGGTAATAAGCACGTCGTCTTCAATTCTGATGCCTATTCCCTCTTCGCTTATGTAAAGCCCCGGTTCATTGGATATTACGCATCCCGCCTTCAATGGTGTGTAGTCAGCCAGATCGTGGACATCAACACCAATATGATGAGATACTCCGTGGAAGTAGTACTTAGACACTTCCTCCTCGGTTCCATCTTCTATGAGGCCAATCTTTTTCAGTTCCACTTTGTAGTATTCCCTGAGATATCCGTTCAGGTCTTTTGTCGTTACACCTGGTCTTGCTTTTCCGAATACCATTTTCTGACCCGCAAGGACAATGTCGTAAAGCTGTTTCTGACGTCTTGAATATTTACCGTTTACCGGGAATGTCCTTGAGATGTCGGCACAGTAACAGTTGTAGTTTGCACCGAGGTCAAACAGTATCAGATCGCCGTCTTTTGCAAAAGAGTTGTTCTCGCTGTAGTGCAGGCAGCATGCGTTTGCTCCGCTCGCTGCAATAGTCGGGAAAGCGTATCCTGTTGCTCCGTTAAACTTAATAGCCTGATCAAAATAGCTTTCGAGCTGGTATTCATACATCGGACCCATGTGTCTCAGAATGTTCTCTATGCCTTTGTTTGTTATCTCTATGGCCTTTCTCATCTGATCGAGTTCTTCAGGCTGTTTTGCTGTTCTTGCATGCTGAAGCAAAGGTCTAGCATTCTTTACCATAACCCACGGCATTCTCTCTTTTATGCCTGAAGCAAATCTGTCATTTGAATCCGGTTCTTCGTCTTTGTTCTTCGTAATGATGTCAATGTACAGACACTCATATGACTCCATATATCTCATGAGAAAACTGTCAAATGAGTCAAGGAAACATACTTCGTCCACACCGGATGTTTCTGTGATTTCCTCTTTTGTTTTCGGAGCTCCGACCCACTTTGCCTTCAGTTCGTCAAACTGATGAATGAACATTGTGGATAAGCATTTATTGTCTTTCTTTCTCATGACCAGTATGTTTCCGTATTCAACAACACCGGTGAGATAGAAATAGTTTCTGTTTATTTCATATCTGTCCTGAAAAGTTACATCCGGACCTCTTCTGGAAAAAATAACCATTACAGAGTTGTTGTCCATCTGTTCGAACACTTTTCTTCTGTTTTCAGTAAATACTGATTTGTCCATGATTATGCCTCTGTTTTTTGCAATATATGTTAATTATACTCTAGCAGTATATATTTTACAATCACACTTTTTTGCATTTTTTACGGTTTTGCTGCGAAAAAATGCATATGGATCATGTATAAGGGTTCACGGAACCGGTTCCTGTCCCGGCAACTCCTCTCACAGGTTCGTGACCGGTGTCAGACGACTGGATGTCAGTCCTGACGAAATACCTGTACCAGTTATATGTATTCTGCTCGTATTCGTCCGCCCATGTGAGATCCACATTGTAAATCCCGTCTTCGAGTTTCACCATGTTCCACACGTGTGTCCTGCTCATTCTGTACGCACAGTACAGATCTGCCTCTTTGCACAGCAGCGCAAAAGCAGTGCTGTACCCTTCACACACCGCCCTGCCCGTCACAAGAGCTCCGAAAGCGGTATAGCAGTTGTCAGGCCTCTGATCGTAACTTGCCTGCTCTGTGACAACCACGGAAAGGTAGTAATACTTGTCATATGCAGACATGTTCTTTGGCATGAACCTTACGATTCTTTTTATGATATGTTCAAAGAGCGAGACGTCGTGCTCTATTTTTTTGATGTCAGCTTTTTCCTGAGAGACACTTGCATTCTGGTCTTTGTAAGGATCGAAATAGTCAAGTGACAGCGATTTGTATACACTTACGATATCACCGGTCTTCGGATCAGTTTCACCCCGCGTTTCGGAATTGAGCATTGCAAAGGAATTCACAAAAGGATTGCAGAACTGCATCGGTTCGTTCAGGCTGAAAAACCCTTTTTTCAGGTCTCCCTGAAAGTCCTCTTTTCTTATTGTGAAAGTCTCAAGTTTTTCTGCTTTTGAGCAGACTGAACTGTAAGCATTTCTTGTGACAGCATCGAGCGAAGACAAAAATCCGTTGGGATCTTCTTCATATGCACTCGTTTTGCTTGAATGCCTGTCGTCTTTCATTGCATTTATGCACGAAATTGCTTTGCATATTGCCCCGTCTATTATTTTCGAAGCCTCTTCTTCTATCGGATCCGAAAAAGTCTCCGAAGGAAGAGTGTACGGAACGAGCTCAGGCGCATACGAAAAAGGAATAACATTTTCCTGTTTTTCTGTTTCCTTGTCTGTTTCCTTTTCTGTCTGAACAGTCTCGGCAGTTTCAAGTTCTTCAAGTCTTGAAACCACACTGTCAATGAAATCTCCGCATGAAGTGAGCAGCATGACGAAAATCAGAGCGAATATGACAGACAGACTTTTGAGCATTCCTTTACGCATATTAATACCTCTCTGCGCACGTTTTCTGATGAAATATTAACAAATATCTGATATGTTTTCAAGCACCCCGGGGATTATCCGGCACGAAGTCATCCGTGTTCCCTTGATATTCTTTTTTTCGCGTGGCATAAAAGGCGGAATTGATGTCCTTGGCATTCATCCCGTAGGAGGATACAGAGCACACATCAATCTGGCTGCCATGCTGGAGGACATGAAAAAAGAGTCATTCAGGGACCTGATTGACTATGCAAAGGAAAAAGGACTCAGAGTGGAATATGAGATGCACTGCGGCTCATTTCTTATGCCCCGCGAACTTTTCGACGAGCACCCCGAGTACTTCAGGGTCAACTCCGAAGGCGCCAGGACAAATGACATGAACTTCTGCCCGTCCTGCGCGCCATGCATGGCAGAGGCGCCCGCAGCAGCCCACACCTGCATCTTTGCAAAGAAGTCATTGGCCCGCCGTCGGTCGACGTTACGACAGAGATACGGAATCACCTTGGCGA
>CADAXH010000195.1 GCA_902791785.1 uncultured Ruminococcus sp.
ATACCTTTTGGAACAGGTATGTTACGAATCCCTCTATCATGTCCATGATGTCGTTCTGGTCGACAAATGACATTTCAAGGTCTATCTGAGTAAATTCGGGCTGTCTGTCCGCTCTGAGGTCTTCGTCCCTGAAGCATCTTGCCAATTGAATGTATCTGTCAAAACCGGCAACCATCAGGAGCTGCTTGTACATCTGTGGGCTCTGGGGAAGTGCATAGAAGTGTCCGTGGTGAATTCTGGACGGGACAACATAGTCTCTTGCGCCTTCCGGTGTCGGCTTTATCATCATAGGGGTTTCAATCTCAATGAAACCGTTCTTGTAGAAGTATTCGCGGGCTGCGAGGGCAATCTCGTGTCTCATGAGAATGTTCTTTGTGAGAACCTGTCTTCTGAGATCGAGGTATCTGTATTTCAGTGCGAGGTCATCTCTTACGTTTGAGTCGTCCAGGATTTCAAACGGCGTCGTCTGAGCAGCGGATATGATTCTGAATTCTGTTACGTAGATTTCAATTTCGCCCGTGGCCATAGTCTTGTTGACTGCGCCTTCTCCTCTTGCTCTAACAACTCCGTGAGCTGCGAGAACGTATTCGGTTCTTGTCTTCTTGGCTTTTTCAATCAATTCGGAAGGTGTTTCAGTGTCAAATGCGAGCTGAACTATACCTGTTCTGTCTCTGAGGTCTATGAACAAAAGGCTTCCGAGGTTACGCGTTTTTGCTGCCCAACCGAGGGCACACACGGTCTTGCCTATGTCTTCTTTCGTAAATTCTCCGCAATATTTAGTGCGTCTGTCTTTTTTCTGCAGCATCTCTGCCATAAGGCGATACTTCCTTTCTTCTATTTAAGATAATCGGCAACACTGTCAAGAGCGACTTCCTGCTGTTCGCCTGTCGCGAGATTTTTGACAGTTACCGTGTTGTTTGTCTCTTCTGTTTCACCGATTGCAAGTGCAAAGTCGGCACCTGTTCTTGATGCATATTTGAATTTTGCTTTTCCGGATTTGTCTGACCAGAATATGTCGCAGCTTATTCCGGATTCTCTGATCCTGGATACCACTTTAGCGGCGTATCCGAATCTTTCGCTGTCCATCGGGAGCACCACCGCAGTCTTTTCTTCTTTTGTGACTGAACCGAGCATGTCGTTTTCTTTCAGCAATGAGAAGAGTCTTGTGAGGCCTATTGAAATACCGACTCCGGGCAATACTTTGTCTGTGTAGTAGCTGGCAAGATTGTCGTATCTGCCTCCTGAACATACGGAACCGAAATTCTCGTGACCGATGAGGGTTGTCTCATATACTGTTCCAGTGTAGTAATCCAGTCCTCTCGCTATGGAGAGATCTATTGAGATGTTTGATTCGTCTGCTCCGAGGTTATTTGCGGTAGTTACTACTGTTTCGAGTTCTTCGACGCCGACAGAGAACAGTTCACCGGCGTTCAGTTTCTTTAAAGCTGAGATTTTTGCCTTGTTGTCACCTGAAATGGAGATGAATTCAAGAATCTTTTCGATCTGTTTTTCATCTGCTCCTTTTTCGGAGAGTTCTGACTTGACTTTGTCTAAGCCTATCTTGTCGAGTTTGTCGATTATTCTCAGTACGTCCGTTATTCTGTCACCCAGACCGATTGAACCGAAAAAGCCTGACAATATTTTTCTGTTGTTGATCCTGACTCTGAAATCTCCCAGATTGAGAGTTTTCATCACATCGGATATGAGGCATACCATTTCCGCATCATAGTTGATGTCGAGTGTTTCTGACCCGATAACATCAGCATCGCACTGGTAGAATTCACGGAATCTTCCTTTTTGAGGTCTTTCGCCTCTGTAAGACTTGCCTATCTGATATCTTTTGAAAGGGAAGACAAGATCCTGATTGTGCTGTGCTACGTACCTTGCGAGAGGAACCGTCAGGTCAAATCTCATCGACAGGTCATTGTCGTAGTGCATAAATCTGTATATCTGCTTTTCAGTCTCACCGCCTGCCTTTGCCAGAAGCACTTCTGACAATTCAAGAGTAGGGGTATCTATTGAACAGAAACCGTATTTTTTATATGTGTTCTTTATTTTTTCCATCAAGGTGTCAAAAATGAACTGATCCTGCGGAAGCAATTCACTGAAGCCCTGGAGAATTCTAGGTGTAGTCTTTTCTGACATTGTAATCTCCTGTATATTTTTAATAGTATTATGTTAACACACGGCGCGCACATTTTCAATAAAATACGTACTGAAATTATGTTTTGTTCTTTATGTGCAATTCTGCGAGATTTGTGGTAAAATATATTATAGAGACAATTCTGAGGTGGAAACATGAGAAAGAGCACCATGATTTCAGGAAAGAACACACCGATATCCGCTATTTACGGTATCGGTGAAAAACGTGCTGCTCTCTTTTCCAAACTCGGAGTAAACAACGCCGGGGATCTCGTCTACTATTTCCCGCGAGGCTATGAGAACAGGGGCAACATAAAGACTGTTGAAGAAGTGGAAGACGGGGAAGTCTGTTCACTTGAACTGACAGTTTCAGCTAAACCAAAGTCCGTCCCGGCAAGTGTTCCATTACATATTTCAACCAGCCTTACATGGACAGAGCTCTTATTCAGGGTGAGACGTACAGATTCTATGGGAAGATAGAGAAGAAAAACAAAGCTGTATTCATGTCCAGCCCTATTGCTGACAGGATTAGCGAAGCAGAGGAAAAGAGCCTTTATGCCATTTATCCGCTCACGTCTGGACTGTCGCAGAAGATTGTTCACAACGCAATAGAATCTGCGTTCAGATATGCTCTTGACGAGCGCGCGGAAGACTGTGTCAAAGATGTACTGCCAGCGGACATGAAGATGAAATACGGGCTCTGTGACCTTCGCTTTGCTCTTGAAAACATACATAATCCAACTGACCTTGAAAGCGTAAACACGGCCAAGAGAAGACTTGCGTTCGAAGAGATGTATCTGTTCGCTTTGAACCTTCTCGCATCAGGAAAAACAGAAAAACAGGCCACAAGAAAAGCTTATGCAAAATCCGACATGAAAAAGTTTGAATCGATGTTCGGATTCACATTTACAAATGCTCAGAAGAGAACGATAAGCGAAATAGAAGA
>CADAXH010000196.1 GCA_902791785.1 uncultured Ruminococcus sp.
CCTCCTGAAACATTATTGAGCTCTTCATCTTTTAATTCTGTTTTTGCGTCTTTTTTCTTTTCGGGTTTCATTTTTATTCTCCTTATGAAAAACAGTTTTTCCTTTTTGGTAATCTCCTTTGTGATATGAAAAAGGTTTTCAGATTATTACATGTACTGCAGACTGAGGCAAATTGTTTTTCTTTTTTCTGCATGTTTCACAGAGCGTCTCGCCGTTCCTGGATAAAAACTTGTTTTTGCATCCTTCAGCAGCACACACGCGAACACCCATTTGCGTTGGGGTGAGAATGAATCCGCCCGCAGCGTTATTCAGTTCTTCATCCGTAAGTTCTTCATTCTTTTTCTTTTCGTCTGCCATTTTTTGGTCTCCTTTTTTATGTTGTCGTTTTTCTTATTTTTGTTTGAACTGCTTTTTGTCTTTTGCTTATTTATACGCAGCAAAAGACAAAGTGGCAGTGTTTTTTTTTAAAACTATATTATTTCTGTGCTTTTTTTCTTCTGTAAACCAGGATAACAACAACTGCAGCAACTGCGATTACGCAAATTATCACAACGATTACCCAGATTACTGTTTGACTGTCGCTGCCCGGCTGAGGAGAGACTGTGGTTTGGGTGTCTGATCCGGTGACCATAAAAGTTGCTGTTGCTTTTCCGTTTGTAAATACGAGTGTGAGCTCATGTTCGCCTTCGTCAAGCGTTTTCAGGAAGGAATCTTTTAAAGAAACTGTTCCGTCTTCGCTGACTGCATAATTTCCCGCAGCTGTTTCCTTGCCGTCAATCATGACAGAAGAGAAAGTGCCTGGTTCTGCGTCGGTACGGAAAGAGAGAGTCTTTCCGCTGTTCTTTGCCCATTCAGCTCCGCTGCCTTCAGTTACCTTGTATACGACAGGAGCTATTGTGAAATTCTTCGTTGTTTCATTATCCGAGAGAATGACAGTCAAAGTATGATCTCCGGCAGCGAGCGTCTTTTTATACTCTTCCGTCAGCGTAACGGCGCCTGTGTTTTCATCTACTGTGTAATTATCTTTGCTGATTTCTTTTCCGTCAACTCTGACTGAGAGAGAATCCTTGATTGTGTAGGTCAAATTGATCGCTCCGCAGAAATCACCGATACCGAATACCGTCAGATAAGCATTGCCTGGATTAGAACTGCCGTCGCCAATCACTTTGTAATCGATTCCTTTTTTGAGCGTTCTGCCTTCGAATACTACTGTGACTTCAGGATTTGCTTCGATCCCTGTATAGACCGTGTCCGAAACGGTGATATCCGTGTCGGTTATATCGTGAACGAAGTCACCGCGTTCCGCTGCTTCATCGGCTGCTTTAAAAGCGGAATTGACATAGATATTAATTCCGTAAACGTCGGAAAGAGAATAGTTTGCACTATATTCTTCGATGTCATCAAGTTCCAACATATTCTCATATCCGAACGAGAGACCCCAGTTGTCCTTTGTCGCATCAATAGGGAAATATGCACTGATTGGCACGTTTGTCGTAAAATTGTAAATCGAGTCAGTCATACTTGCGGAGGGGGAAAACAGATAGTGATCATATCTTACATCAGAAGGAGCTGTGATAAATGAAAGCAGATCATTTTCGGCATTGGAAACGCCTGCGATTGACCATTCGCCGTTTTCACATCGTAATATGAGTTTGGTAACACGGTACATATTGTTCTCAACGTCATATAAACTCAGGTTTGTATAAGCGTATTCGTGCGACTCGTCGAGGTAGTGAAGATCTACAGGATGCGCACGGCCGTCCAAGTCGTACACCACGAAGCATTCTTCCATCAGTTTATTCAGCGTCCAGAAACTCGTTGAAGATGAATAAATCCGTTCGTAAAGATCTTCAATCGTGTCGTGAGCAGAATGGTAATACATGGCAAGGTTGAGTTCTCCGCTGCATGAGACCATATTTATCGACATTCCATCAGGATAAAGTTCATCAAGAGAGCGATTGCCGTAAACATGATTGAAAAAACCGAGATATTCAGGTGTCTCGTTTGGTGCCAATATGACTTTTGTTATGGCTTTGACATCCATAAGAACCTGTGAAGAAGAGTTGTTCACGGTTACCATATAGGAGTCAAAATCTCCGTTGCTGCTCTTGATCGGGCGAACCGTAACCTTGTCTGAAGAGAGCGCTTCAGAGATTTGCTGGGCGACAACATTTGCCAAGTAGCCTTCAACTTCGTCTGAATTTGCAAACTCTCCCGCTTCAACAAGCCAGTCGATCATCGGAGCGCAGTTGCGGTCCCATAATCCATCGTTTGAAATCTGTTCTTTTACATCTGGGTACGATATGTTTTTTATGTCATTTCTTTTCATGTACGAAACGTAAAAACCAAAGAAGTCTATCAGGCTATAGTAGGCTATGGTTGTCAAACGTGCTTTGAAGAATTCTTTTTCCTCTTCGGAGTAGTCATCGTCAAGAAGTTTTCTGATTCTTGTAACGAAGTATGTGGATAAATTAATGTTCTTATCGGGAAACATTATGCTCAGTCCTGTCGGAGA
>CADAXH010000197.1 GCA_902791785.1 uncultured Ruminococcus sp.
TCGAAACACCTCAGAAGGGCGCCGTGTATTATGACGGAAGAGATATCAAAAAACTCGATCTGAAATCCCTGCGCCGCAAAATAGGCGCTGTCATGCAGAACGGAAAACTCTTCACGGGCGATATTTTCTCCAATATCACAATATCTGCACCGTGGCTGACGCTTGACGATGCGTGGGAAGCAGCGGAGATTGCAGGTATGGCTGAAGATATCCGCCTCATGCCAATGGGCATGCACACACTAATATCCGAAGGACAGGGCGGAATCTCCGGCGGACAGAGACAGAGGCTCTTCATAGCACGTGCTGTTGCCCCGAAACCGAAAATCCTGATGTTTGACGAGGCAACAAGCGCTCTCGACAATATAACGCAGAGGCAGGTCTCAGAAGCACTCGACAGAATGAAATGCACAAGAATAGTAATTGCCCACCGTCTTTCAACTATCAAACAGTGCGACCGCATCATCGTGCTCAATCAGGGCAGGATTGTGGAAGACGGCACTTACGAGGAACTGATTGAAAACGACGGCTTCTTTGCGGAACTCGTTGCACGTCAGAGACTTGACGAGACAAAAAAAGATTAAAATTCAAAAAAAATACTGCCAACATCGATTTTTCTGCGTATAAATACACGGAAGACAAAAAATAATCGAAATAAGAGGTAACGAAAATGACAGACGAAAAGAAATCGGAAAATATAGAACTCGACGACAAAGAGCTCAACAAAGTCTCCGGAGGATATTTAACCATATCCAATGATTTCAAATGTTTCATATGTAAAAGAATGTACACTAGAAGGTTTGGTGAAACAAAACTCGTAGATGGAAATCCGGAAATGGTTTGCAAATCTTGCGGTAAGGGCTTGGAAAGTTTTGATCCAACTAAGACGGCCGAACGTTGTTACTTTTGCGGATCATACATGGTTAATACTACCTTGCGAATAGAAGGAGTTCACTATCCGATTTGCAGAAGTTGTATATATGGTCGTGGATAATTGATAGACTAAGGAGAAAACAAAAATGGAAGACAAGAATAAACTCACAAATGAAGAATTAACAGACGAGCAGATGAACAAGGTAACGGGCGGCGAATATGAACACGTTACTGCAAGCCTCATGGATTTTACATGTGACGACTGCAAAAAACGTTTCACACAGGCCGTCAGATTAAGTGTAGGCCGCTATAATTATTGTGTTCTTTGCTTTGAACAAAATCATAGCGAGCTGGGGCGAGCTCCACGAAGAAGATAAGATTTACGATAATCAGATAACAGGAGGAAACAAAAATGGAAGACAAAAAGAAACTCTCAAATGAAGAAATCAAAAACGAAGAATTAACAGATGAACAGGCAAACAACGTAACCGGCGGCGCTTCTTTTTTCTGCGACTTTACGTGTTCCGAATGCGGTAAAAATTTTTCAGGCGCCCACCCCTTCTATATTGGCGGCGAGCGTTGCTGCGCTACCTGCTATTCTCTTTTGGTACGAGGACAGGAGCAACCGCAAAGACGAAATGCAAAGTCGAGATAATCCTATAATAGGAGAAAACAAAAATGGAAGACAAAAAGAAACTCTCAAATGAAGAAATCAAAAACGAAGAATTAACAGACGAACAGGCAAACAAAGCAGCGGGCGGCATCGGAGAACCCGGTTGGACTTCCAAATCAAAAAAATGCGCCACTCCGGGATGCAAGAACACAATGCCGTATAACTGGGCAGATACTCTCTGTCCAACGTGCAGAAATGCTAAACGCCTCGTAAGACGATAAGCCCGACGCTCCGGGTGTTTCGGAATTTCTCCGAAGCACCGGGAAACTCCGGGAATCTTTCAGCGAAAGGAACTTAAAATGACTGTTTTAATGAATCAGGACGGAAGCAAGCTTACCGTCTCTGTCGAGGGACGTCTCGACACATCGACCTCGCCCAAACTCGAAGCAGAACTGCGCAGCGCCGTGAACGGGATTACCGAGCTTGAGTTTGACCTCGAAAAACTTGACTACATATCGTCAGCAGGGCTTCGCGTACTTCTCGCGGCTCAGAAGGTGATGAACAGACAGGGTGTGATGAAGGTCAGAAACGTCAGCCCTGATATTATGGAGATCTTTGGCATCACCGGCTTTGACGATATTCTCAACATTGAAATGTAAAAAGACACAAAAAACACTGCCAACATCGATTTTTCTGCGTATAAATGAGCAAAAGGCAAAAAGAGAATGCAGAAAAGGAGGAAAAATTTGACAAAAGCAAAATTGAAAAGTCTGTTCGACTATCAGCACTTTGAAGAAAACTCAAGGCTCCGGAAAGTGATTGACGATACTCACAGGCGGCTTGAAGCGCTCGAGCTGAACGACGACGATCTTAATCTGGTTGCAGCTGCAGGTGTTCAGGATGAGCCGAAGTCAAAAAAGCCGGGGGAAAAAACCACATGACGGCTGAAGATAAAGAACGGCTGTATGTCGAATATCACGGAAAGGTGCTGTCGTACATACATTCCAGGGTTTTCAACGCATCTGA
>CADAXH010000198.1 GCA_902791785.1 uncultured Ruminococcus sp.
TGCTCTATTGAGTTATGTAGTAACGTTACTTTTGCTTATTCTCAAAACATTTGTAATATATTTGATAATGTTTTTGTTGTCACAAAGGTGGTTAATTGTACTCGTAAATGTATGTGTAAAAATCTGACCATTCTGTCGAGATGTAATAGTCACCATCTTCATTCTGTTAAAATCATTGGTGTTGTGAATATTCCGTAGCTTCTCAGCATATATTCCGGAGTATAGAATCTTCCTTTCGGTCTCCACATTCCGGGATCAGTATAAGAAGGTTTTAATATGGTGTTGTGAAGCTGTCCGAATGTGTTCATTCTGTTTCCGTAAAGTGTAATGGTTATATCATGTACACCTTTTTTCAGCTTTCCCAGACAAAGTCTGTTTGGCGGGAATGCCAGCATTCCTGAGACTCGTTTTCCGTCTATGTCAACGGATATAGCAGTTCCTGAAAAACGCTGAATCTGAAGGGTTTTATTGCCTTCACCTTCATACTTGAAATGATAAGATATATTGCCGCCGTAGAAGGGGAGTCCCTGCTTTGAAATATCATCAAAGAACAGCTTTTCGGGCTTTTTGGTAACAGATATATCCCTTCCTATGCATTTAACTCCGAAATTCCCAAGCAGATAGCACGATTCAAGTTGAGTTGAATAGCCGAAGTTCAATCGGATTTCAAGTATGTTTTTGCCTTTTTCAGATTCGGAAGATCTATTACTTTGATTGATTCTTCGTCGACATAATATCCTTTTGGAGTCATATCTGCCTTGGTTCCGTTAAGGAATACGCTTGAATCCTCAATTGATTCCAGACCCAGTTGTGCAGGGCATGACAATTCAGAATCAAACTCATATCTTATGGTCACGTTTTCTCTTTTGTCATCACTGTTCTTTTCGACCCAGGGCTGCACCATTCCTGATGTGCGCTGCTTTATGTTCAATCTGTTGCGGATTTCTTCATCTGCATAAAGCACATATTTCTTCTCTGAAAAATCCTCTCCATTAATAGAATAAGAAGGATAATCAAGCAGGAGGACGTTTGGCTCGGACAGGGAATAATCTGCTGAGGGAGAGAGGAGTTCGGTATTCGTAAATGAAGCGCTTTCAAACGAATATCCTTCTTTTCTTCTTCCTTTTTCCATCTCGACGAGAATTGAGTCGCATCTTCCGCAAATCCACCTGAATGTGGTGTTGGCGTCAGTATAGTCTGCTGCCAGAGGTTTTATTTCGCCTGTGATGGTATCAAACAATGTGAGTTTCCACTCGCCCTTGATTGTTATGTTATAACTTTCTATCGGAGAGACATCGTAGTCTTTAGGCTCTGTCACATGAGCCACGAACAAATGTCTGTATTTTCCGTCTTTTCTCATGTTGTACACAAGATTTGATGCATATTCTCCAGACAGATCCGCCAGTAGTACTTCGCGGTCATATTCAAGGTCTTTCAGCAAATCTCTCTTGCTCCAGTCAATGTCAGTGCATTTCCAGGCAAGCAGTTTTGCCCTGTCGGAAGGAAGTGCATCCACATATGACGGAATATCACCCATGAATATTACTTTTCCGCCTTTATCTGCGAATTTTTCAAGATAGTCAAGCGTAGATGAGCGTATTGTAAGAAGGCTGGGAACAACTATTGCAGAATAGTTTTCTTTGCCTACCTGGAATCCTTTGTCGCTCTCCTTGTAAAGGCCGGTCAGAAGGGATTCGGAAATGAGGTCAAAATCCAGCGAACTGAATACAAGCCAGTTTATTATCTCATAGAACTTTCTCTGCAGTTCGTTTCTCTCGTCTCTTGTCTGCGACATCGGACCGAATTTCAGCCAGTATGACTCAATTGGATGGATTACACCTATGTTGACAACAGGTTTTCCCCTTGTCATCACTGTGTTGACTCTTGCAAAGTGATCTTCAATGTATTTGTATTCCTTGTACCATGGTGACTGATATCCAATTGAAGCAGGGTAGTCTCTTTTAGCTTCACCTCTCATGGATACCCAGAACAGATGGGGAACCCTGAATGTGACTCCGAACGCTGCCTGCCAGTCGCCCTGCTGCTTATGACCCTTGAAATCAAAATACCAGTTGGTTACGCCATATAGTTCACTCATCATTCCTTCGCGGCCGTACTGTCTGCATGCGCTCTGGCACTGCTTGGCAGTGGACAATTCGTGGTGGTCGGCAAGCATATCTATTCCGGGAATTGAGAAAGATCTGTATGAGCGCATTGTTTCGCCTGTAGCAACAGTCTGCCACTGCAGAGCGGGTTCCATCATCATGTGTGCCATAAAATCTATATTGTTCTTTTTACACCATTTTCCTATGGTATCCGAAAATGCGGATGCAAATCTTTCCGCCATGTGATCATGCATATGGTATCTTGCCTGTGAAATCCTGTCGTCTGACAGTTCAAATACCATCTCCGGGAGTTTGTCCAAAAAAGAATACCCGTATGTTTTTTTGAATGTGAGGTAATGAATAATGA
>CADAXH010000199.1 GCA_902791785.1 uncultured Ruminococcus sp.
CTGTTTGAAAATAGCAATTACCTACTCAAAGCTCTCTTCTTCGGAGGAGAGTATTATATTATACGATTATTCCACACTTTATTATTCGATTTATTGTACACTCAAATATTCTGAAAAAAAACAGCCCATCAAAAACGACAAGATCAAACTTGCTTTTGATAGGCCATTGTAAAATACTACGACTTAATCGTTATCTTGAAGTCACACTGCTTTACAACAGATCCTCTGACTTCGGTGTCATATTTCATACGGATTTTACCGCTTTTATTCTTGATGGTGTTCTGCAGATTTCTTGTCAACACACCAAATTCAAGAGTACCAATATCCATTGTATAGAGCATTTTGTGTCTTTCACCTTCTGTGAATACACATGTAGATCTTACCGCTCCTGATCTGGACAATGTCACTGTTCCGGGATTGTTTCTTGAAAACATCAGGGAAGTGTGAGCAACACTGTTTGTATCTTCTTCAAGATATTCGTCATATTTTATTGTGACTGTGTCTCCGTCGTCCTTTATCTTTCCGTCAGTTGCAAACTCTATGACATACGGACTCGGATCGTCAATGTCAATCTGTTGGGATTTTATTAAAATTTTTACTTTATCTTCACGCATATGAAATCGTTCCTGTCTATGTAGTGGGGCTATTGTACTATTACACGCACACTATGTCAAGTTTTTTGTTATTGCTTTTGTTAATGAAAAAAAGTATAATTGCGAAAACGAAAGAACTTACTGGAGGGTATTCGATGAACAGCAAAGTGCCGGATATTATGAAAAAAGTCACCAACATTCACTTCATTGGGATTGGTGGTGTCAATATGTATGCCCTGGCAATTGCTTGCAAAAAGGAAGGATACCAGGTTACAGGTTCAGATATAAGCGAAGGTACATTTACCAAAAGACTTGTAAATATGGGCATTGATGTCAAAATAGGACATGCACCTGAGAATCTTGGAAATGCCGAAGCAGTTGTTTATACTGCCGCTATAAGTCCCGATAACCCCGAAATCAAGGCAGCCCTTGAAAAGAAGATCCACCTGATATACAGAGCAGATTTGCTCGGATACCTGATGAGCAGATACGGAATAAGAGTCGGAATATCCGGTTCTCACGGAAAATCCACAACAACTTCAATGCTCTCACATATCCTTATAAAATCCGGAATCGATCCGACAGTAATGTCGGGTGCTGAAACCGACGAAATGAGCGGCTCATTCAGGATAGGAGAAGGAGACGTTTTCGTTTATGAAGCATGTGAATACAAAAATTCATTCCTTCATACGAATCCTACCGTTTCAGTAATCCTTAATATAGATTACGATCACGCTGACTACTTTGAAAGCATCGAGGAATTGACAAAATCCTTTGACGAGTTTTCAAAACTCCCATATGTAAATAATGTAAAGAATCCGCTGGTTATACTCAACGTAGATGACGAGAGACTGCTCGACATGTCAAAAGAACTGCCGTTCTCCGTTACATTTGGTGTTTACAACAGAGATGCAGATTATGTTGCAGCCAATTTCAAAGAAAAAGACGGCTTCTACACATTCGACATTCACAAAAACGGACTGAATGAAGGAACCCTGGAACTGACTGTCCCAGGAAAGCACAATATGTACAATGCTTTGGCAGCATACGCTGCAGCTGACGCTTGCGGTGTCGGAACAGAAGAAGCAATTGATGCACTCAGTGACTTTGAAGGAACAAAAAGAAGATTTGAATATGTCGGAAGTTATTCCGGTGCAAACGTATATATCGACTACGCACATCATCCTTCTGAGATAGAGGCAGTTATCAAGACAGCAAAGACAATGACAAAGAAAAGAGTCATTGTAATATTCGAACCTCACACATATTCCAGAACAAAAGCCTTATATAATGATTTTGTCAGAGTATTGTCAGAGGCGGATAGTGTTATCCTGACTGATATTTATCCGGCAAGGGAAACAGACACTCTTGGAATGAGTTCCGAGAAGATGTCGATGGACATTAAGGGGGCATTCTATGCGCCTGTATATGACAGTGCGGTTTCTTTTGCGAGATCCGGATCGGAAAAGGGAGACATTATCCTGGTGCTCGGTGCCGGAACAATCAATAAAGTCGGTAAAATGATAGTTGAACAGTAGTGTTGTTGGGAGCATGGAGCAGTTTTTCATGCTCCTTATTTCTGATAACCGCAAAATATCTATATCACTCACGAGGAAGAAATATGAACGAAAAAATAGGTGTATTTTGCCTGGACAAAACCAAAACGACAATGAAATACGGCAGGCACTACAAAGCACTGCTTGATGTCCCTTTCGATGAAGAAAAAAGACACATAAGAGTCTGGCTGCCTGAGGATTATGACTACAATGACAAAAACAAAAGGTTTCCAGTCATCTATTTTTCTGATGGTCAGAATCTTGTCAACAGATATCTTACCGCCTTCGGAGACTGGAACCTGGAT
>CADAXH010000200.1 GCA_902791785.1 uncultured Ruminococcus sp.
AAGCAAGGAAAATACACATTTAAAGTTGAACTTCTGGAAAAGAATGCATATCCGCTTAAAGCACCGACAAAAGGTAAAATGGAAAGGATTATAAGAGAAAGTCTGTATTCAAAAGTCAGATATATTCTGTCGGTAGAAGGAAAAGAAATATTCAATCAGGTATCTCCGAGTGCATCGATGGAGTTTGAGATGTAAGTGCAAACAACAATTCACTCGAATAGTTGCGAAATATTATTGGGTTTTTGTTACACTTAATTCAGGATAGGGGGTGTCATAATGGTAAGCACAACAAAGATTCTGAATTCTGTAACGGAATACATTGAAAATAATATTACGGAAAAGATTGACTCTCTCGCTATTGAAAAAATAGCATGCTGCTCATATTCGGATATCTCAAAACTATTTTCATTTGTGTCTGAAATGAGTATTTCCGACTACATCAGGTACAGGAGACTTACACTTGCAGGAGAAGAATTGAAATACGGGAAAGCAAAGGTCATAGATACTGCTGCCAAGTATTGTTACGAGTCACCCGTTTCTTTTGCGAGAGCATTCAAAGGATTTCACGGATTTAATCCCAGTGAAACATATAAGGAGCAGAACATTATCCGGGAGTTTCCCAGGATTGTTTTTCAGATTGAAGCCAAAAGAGTCATGGACCCCATCAGAAAAAGCACTATCAGAATTAATGACAAAGAATATGTGGCAAGTTATTACGGCGAATCAGGCATGACACATTTTTCAGATATCTATTCTCGAAGGCAATACTGGCGACTTAAAGATGCATATGAGGACTTCAAAAACAAACCCAGATTGAGATATGTATTGCCATACAACAATTATCCTCCAATAGACATTCATACGGGCGAAGTCTTTGTTATAGACTATTACAAAAAGACAGGAGAAATGGAAAGAAAAGTCTATCTTTCTGACGGAACAGTGTGGAAAGATATGCCATCAACGGTTGAAATCCTGACTTCATTCATGGATCCAATTCGCATTGATTCAATTACAATTAACGGAAAAGAATACCAGGCAGATTATTTTGGCGAACAGGATATATCTTCCTGGTCAGATTATGCAGATAAGCGGCAGTTCTGGAGACTACGTGACTGCAACGAAGATTTTGACAAGTGCGAAAAACTGCCTGATGTTCTTCCGTACAATAACTATCCACCTATAGACATTGAAGTTGGTCAGGTATTCGTCATAGACTATCTGAAAAAGAATGGGGAAACAGACAGAAGATTTTACATAGCAGATGGTACTGTCTGGAGAGACATGCCGTCGACCAGACAGATAATAATTTAATCCTTTTCTGTACACTTGAATTGTTGTTTTTGATAAAAAATTAATATCATAATGTTTCAGAAATCTGTTGTAGAATTCCATATATATAATTAGCTTTGAAGGGGGAGTAGCATGAAAAAGACGATAAACGAGAAATATTCGAAAAACAAATACAAAGATATTGTCGAAGACGATGTTTTCATCGTTAATGTAAATGGTGTTAATATTTCCTTTCGAAAAGACAGTCTCACAGATTCTCAGAAATCATACAGGAAAGCTCCTATCTCATTTTTCAGAAAACTCCTCGGAGCTGTGGCCACTTCCACAATTGTTGTACTGCTTGCCTTTTACGCCTTAATCTTCATATTGGTCACCGCCGTCATAATTATGTATGACTATTACTGGTCGATACTCATCGCGATTGTTGTTCTGATTATCTCAGTATTTCCGGTTTTGAGATCAATTGCAAAGAGAAATAAGTTCTATACAAGTCTCAGGAAATTTGAAATGACACATGAAGGAGTTCAGGTGGTAAAAACCACAAAAAAGTATTCGTCACTTTTCAGTATTACGGGGCAAACGGATTTGCAGATCAAAACTGCAGAAGCAAACATCGAAATAATGTTTCTTCCTACGTTTGGATCGCTCAGGCACTTGCTCATATCACGTGAAGGAGATCTGGCTCTGTTCGTAAAAAGAGTGCCGCTTGGCAATCTCGGGAGAATTATGAATATTAAGCCAAGAGTCAAAACAGAAAAAATCTCTTTTGAAACTTTGAAAAAAGAAGATGGTGTTGTAAAAGTTGTGTTACTCAATCCGGTGCCACACGAATTCAGTGTATTCGAGTATAACAAGCATTCGGAATGCTATTTCAAGCAGTTTTCGGGTCCCGGTGAAAAGCTCGATGACTACTATATAGACAACACATCCAGTCTTTTCAGAAGAATTGAATCATATTTGTAAACAGAGAAATCATCTGAACCAGAGTCAAATCTGAAGAAGATGATTTTTCTATTTTGTCAAAAGATTTGTAAGCAAACGTGCAGTTGTTGTATAATGTACCTGTAATAATCTACAGAAAAAAAGAGAGCCTATGAAAGACAATCTTACGCAGAGCATATTTAATATTAAAGCAGATGTTGAAGAAAATATAACATTATGCTGAAGATATTTGAAGACAACAACATAGACGCAGTCCTAGTCGGAGGGGACTTTATTCACAACGGCAAAAAATACGAGAGGGGACTTGAGTTCCTTAAGCTGTCTTCTGAAAAATATCCCACATTTGTTGAGATCGGAAACCATGAAACAAAATCCGGACTGGACATAGTTCGTCTTGTAAAAGAATCGGGCGCAACACTTCTTGACGACACTTTTACGGAATATAAAGGGGTTGTAATTGGTGGTCTGACGACCGGAT
>CADAXH010000201.1 GCA_902791785.1 uncultured Ruminococcus sp.
TAAGCTGCGGCAACAAAAAGGATTCAAAGCAGTATATAGGCATTATTTCCGCTATGGACAACGAAATAGATGTTCTTTTGCACGAAGCCAAAATTGATCACGTAGACAAAATGGGCGGAGTTGAATTCCATGTCGGTACGCTTAAGGGCAAAAATGTTGTTATTACGAAATCCGGAATAGGGAAAGTTAGGGTTTCTGCAGGTGTCACGGCGCTTTTGAATCATTATTCTGTCTCAAAGGTTATTTTTACCGGAATTGCCGGTGGAGTTGCAGACGAGACCCAGGTGATGGATGAAATAATCGCAACAAGACTTGTTGAACACGACTATGGCAGAATGACAAACGATGGTTTGATATGGACTTCAGGTGACCCCGGAGCAGGCATCAAACAGGGTGACTACTATTATTGTGATGAAAAACTGGTTGAACTGGCTTATTCAGCTGCTGTCAAGGTAGTTGGAAAAGAGCATGTCTTCAAAGGGACAATAGCGACCGGAGATCAGTTTATCGCATCTGAAAAATACGTTAAAATGCTCAGAGAGAATTTTGATGCTTACGCGTGCGAAATGGAAGGTGCCTCTGTTGCCGTCGTGTGTATGATGTACAATGTGCCATTTGTGGTAATCAGATGTCTCTCCGACAAGGCTGACGGCCTGGCGCACGAAAGTTACGAGAATTTTGGAAATGTGGCGGCGGCGAATTCAAGCCGAATCGTCCTTGAAATGCTTGACAATATAGAAGATTAACCAAAAAAAGTCCGGAGCAATTCACTCCGGGCTTTGCTTTTCCTGTTTTTCAATTGGCGCCTTTATTGTTATACTTCTTCTTCCTCTTCGACGGAATTCGGCAACTGATTGTTTTTTGGAAGTTTTTTGAAAAAGTAGATGGCAAAAATAATCGTCAGGGGAGCTGAGAGAACAAGAGAGACAGGAAGGGCTTCCTGTATTCCTGCAAGGCCCCTTAAATTTGACAGGATATACAGGGCGGGAATGAACAACAATCCGCTGCGGAGCGCTGTCAGAACGGCAGCACCTATCCTTCTTCCTGTGCTTTGATAGAGCATTTCTGTAGTCATGCATGGAGGAAGAGCCAGGTATGCAATTGACTGAAGTTTAAGCGCTCTTGCTCCGACCTCTATAACTTCGGCATCATCCCTGAAAAGCCCTACGAGCTGTTTTGCGAAAATGAACAGAATAACACAGCCTACGATTATAATTCCTTCTGAAGCGACGCATGTAAATCTGAATCCTTTTCTCACCCTGTCATATTTTCCTGCGCCGTAGTTGTACGCAGATACGGGCTGGAACCCCTGTCCGACTCCAAGCGCAACCGAGAAGGCAAAGAATATAATGCTTGAAACAAGGCTCATGCCTGCAACAGCCGCATCTCCGTAGACAGCACATTGTGAATTGAGCATTACTGTCGTCAGGCTGTTCAGTGCCTGTCTCAACAGACTCGGAAAGCCTGTTGTCATGATATTTGCATACACCATTCCATTTGCCTTGCGGATGTTTCTGAAAGTAATTCTTGAAGAAGACTTTTTTTTTTTTTTTATCATGAGCAGAATAACCCAGCTTACGAGCTGGCTGAGAGCTGTTGAAAGCCCTGCACCGGATATGCCCATGTCCATTCCGAACATGAAAATCGGGTCACCGATCATGTTCAGGATTGCACCCGTCATAAGGCCTATCATTCCGAGATTTGCTTTACCTTCATATCTGAGAATGTTGTTCATTGTCAGACTGCTGCTCATGAAAGGTGAAGCAACAAGAATATATGAAATGTAAGTTTTGGCATAAGGGAAGATGGTTTCAGTGCTCCCGAGGAGCATTATAATATCGTCGAGGAAAATGAAACCGAACAGTGTTATAAGCAATCCGAAAACAAATGATCCAACAAATCCTGCTGTCGCATTGACATCTGCATTTTCACGATCATTTCTTCCCAGCGACCTGGAAATAATGCTTCCTGCGCCCTGCCCGAACATGAATCCGAATGCCTGGATTATTGCCATGAACCCGAATACAATTCCTACGGCTCCGCTCGCACTTGTTCCAAGTTTGCCCACAAACGCAGTGTCTACAAGGTTGTAAATGTTTGTTATGAGCATGGATATGACGCTGGGTACGGAGAGAGTGACAATCAGTTTCGGAATTGGTGTATCCGCAAGCTTGTTTCCGACTTTGTTCTGTCCGGTCATACTATCTGCCTTTCTCAAAAAAAATAACGAATCTATTTTACTATCATGAACTGTTGTTTGCAACAAAAAATCAGCCAAAAAAGTCTGGCTGATCTTAATTGTTAATTGTGGTTCTCGGTATTTTCCTGACTTTCATCGGATTCTTCTGATTCTTCAGGAAGTTTTTCAGCATATATTTCAAGAACCCTTGTATTGCTGACCTTCGTCACGACAACCTTTATGTGGTCATATACGAATTCGTCTTT
>CADAXH010000202.1 GCA_902791785.1 uncultured Ruminococcus sp.
CTACATCCTCTGAACATACCATTCATGTAAGCGATGTTCGACGTATTCAAGTACTGAATGTTTACAATGTTTTCCAAATTACGCATTCCTTGGAACAGGGTTTCAACCGTGTCAGGCCTACCATCCACAAAGGAAGGATCGATAACAATCTTGGTGATACTGTCGCGGTTCGACCAAAATGGAACATTGATTGTGTAGATAGTTCCATCCCTGAACATCTGATAGTACTTTTCTCCTCTATTGTCCTTCTCTCTGTCACAATAGTATGTCAGAGTCTTTCCATTGTCGGAGAATATCGCATACATACTTTTTTCAAGAGGTTGTATACCTACGATGGCGCTTTTTTTGGAGCTATAATCCCTACCACCTGGATTCAAGGCATCCATAGCAAACCATCCGTCGTATCTACCATTCCAACCCCAATTAAAATGGAACTGGTCGTTCTCTGCATCGTATCCGTCACAAACAAAGGCATGGTTTCCTCCCGACATCATAACGGGCATTCCATTAAACAAATCCTTATAAATCCGATCACACCAAGCGTCATCGTCATTCGTATTGGGGTAAATCATATTGATTCCCAAATTGTAACGGAATATCTTTTTTAATGACGGCAGTACATTCATTGTCACAGCACTGGAATTACCATTAGTGTAATCTGTTCGCAAAGCTTGTCCACAATATCGCATCAGTTGAGCCACGGCAGCTATGCTTTCAGCCGTTTTCGGTTCATCATCAGTCATATTGTCCCAATCAAAAGAATCAATGGCATCCAATGCTTCAACATTATATTTATATGTGACTGTCTCGTCAGCTTCAAGTGCTGGAGAACCAGGACGAAACACTTCACCATCCTTGCCAGTTGTAGCCCAATAATACATGACCTGCGCCATTGCTGTGGCAACACAACCTGTAACACAGCGGACACCATTGAATATACACTGGTTGTTAAAAGGTGAGTCCTGTCCCCATTTCGATTTTAACAAAACATCAACGGATTCTTTTGTTGAAGGAACGGATGCTGAAGTTGTTTGAATGGCATTGACACCAACTTTCCGCCACAGAACGATTTCTTCAGCATATCCATCCAGCCATTCTTGCAGGTTTGGCGGAAGATTTTCACCATCAAAGCTTCCCTGTTCACAATAGCCAAGAATAGGGATTGCAGCATCATCACCCGACGTAATGACAAATCCTCCATCATGATCCACATTGAAGGCATAGATAACAGGATCGCTGTCTCCCTCCTGAACCTTGGTATAGGCTAACGAAAGCTTTGGAGCAACACCACTTCCAATGCTTTTCAGTTTCGAGTTTGACTGAATGGAAATTAGTGCTTTCATTGCATTCAGTTTGGCTTGCTCAGAAGAAATAGGTTCAGCCATCATACGGTTGCTAAATACACACATAGCAAACACCATCAAAAAGACTCTCTGTAAATTGAAAATGTTCCTCTCCATATTGTTTAAAGTATATTTGTTAAACTCATGTTAGTTAGTATGTTTGCAAAATTATGAATAAAAATTGAATAAACATAAAAACCATGAAAAAAAAGACTGACACCGAAATGTCAGCCTCTCACTTTGCTTTGAACCCTTTTCTCTTTTTATCAAGATATTCTTCATTATTGTAGGCGTTTTAAATATATAATCTTTTGGATGAAGACATGGTCAAGACGCAGACACGCATATTCGGCCAGAAGTTGATATACCTCTGGTATCGTGTTCTGTTTCAGATGATGAAGGCAATATAGCTCAATCAGCTTTCGGATGATCTGCTTTTTCTCTTTCCATTCTGTTCATTGCTTGATAAAATGTGGATAATTCGGTTCTCCGAACGTAGGTTCGTATTCAAAGCCCTCATAAGAGAAGGCTGCAAAGTCATCGGGATTCGTGATTCGATTCTGAATGATGAACCGAGTCATTGCTCCCCTGCAAGTCTTAGCCCATACTGCTTGAATCTTCAAGTCGTTTCCTTTTCTAACATAGAACAATGGCTGAATAACCCGAATCTCCTTACAGACACGTTGCCATTCAAACAGATGCTGGTATTCCTCAGTAGCAAGGTGTATCAGTATTCCGTCATCAGCTTTCACACTGTCTAAAAGCATATCTGTCAGGAGATTCTTCCAGAAACCAAACAAATTCTGTCCTTCTCCGCTTGGTAGTTCAACATTACCTTCCATCCGATAAGGCAGAATACCATCCAAAGGACGAAGCAGCCCATATAGGAAAGATGTTATCCAAAGTTTTTCCTGGGAATAATTGAGGTCATCAACATTCAGAGTCTCAGCCTTCAGATGCTTGTATGCCTGCCCATGATAGGCAAGAATCGCTGGAAGCTTGGGAGCGTCTTCAAAGAATCGCATATACCGCATCGTGTTCTGGGCTGCTATCTGTTGACTACAGCCGAGTATTTCTGCAAGCGTTTCTGTAGA
>CADAXH010000203.1 GCA_902791785.1 uncultured Ruminococcus sp.
GACTTCCCCCTATCTTTTTTCCAGATGCAGCTCAGTGCATTCAACTACGTTGTATGCATCAAGACTGCCTTCGTGAGTTTCTATTCTTTTTTCGCATCCGCACTTTTTGCAGCGGATGACTATGTTGTCCGAAAATCTCTCAACTACGAAACTGCCTTCGCCTTTTTTGCAGTTGCAGAAAATCTTGTGCGTCATGGCGAGTTCCCTTAATGTGGATATAACCATTGAAGACAGAAGTTCGTCTCCGTTCTCCGGCAGATCGTCGTCGGAATAATCCTGATCGTCTCCGGCTGCAGCCCACTCGTCCAGATATTCTTCTGCTTTTTCTATTGCCTGATATACCTTGCCCGGCGTCCCTATGAACAGAATGTCAAACCCGGTGACGTCACACGGCAGGATGAGTCTTTCGCAGTTGAATATGGTGGACGGGCTGATATTGAACTGGTGCGTGTTTCCGCAGAACCTGCAAAGCAAAGAAAACCTCAGCTTCTTGTCCTGGGTTGTAACTATTTCAAGTTTGTTCCCGCAGCTGCACTTAAGTACTTTTTTGTCTCCGGGAATTGCGAAAATGTTGTTTATGCTCTTGTTTACAGTTCCGCAGTTTGCGCATCTGAATGCGACCATCCGCTTTGATTCACCAGCAATCAATTTGCCCCTCCTGACTTGTACCGCTCGTAGTAGAACAAATACTGCTGAGCAATACCGCCGTAATTTCCTATATCATTCAAATCAATTCCCGAAGAATAATATTTTTCGAGAACTCTCTTTATCCATACGTCGATCGGAAAACTCTCTGTTCTGTGGAATCCGAAAAGAAGCACGCATGAAGCAACTTTTGGTCCGACGCCTTTGATTGACATGAGTTTTTCCATGGCGTCAAAAGTATTCATCCTGCTTATTTCTTCGAGGTCTATTTCGCCGCCCGAAACTTTTTCCGCACAGTCGACTATATATTTGTCGCGAAAACCGGTTCCGCAGGCAAATATGTTTTCCTTTCCCGCTCCGGCAAGCGAAGACGGAGTCGGAAAAGAATAATATGTTTTTCCGTCCTGCTCAAAA
Organism: uncultured Ruminococcus sp.; assembly: GCA_902791785.1. Lineage (GTDB taxonomy): Bacteria > Bacillota > Clostridia > Oscillospirales > CAG-272 > CAG-841. Next base: position 1,060 of record CADAXH010000203.1, read on the forward strand.
GGCTCTCCGAATCTTTCGCAGATTCTCTCTATTATCTTCTTGATTCTTCCTATGTTGTTGTTCTGAGATATGATAAACGAAACGAGTGTTTCCCATTTGTCCTGTCTCAGTATCCTGATTCCGTCGGAGACCTGTTCGGCTTTGAAAATGGTATCATTGTATTTTCCGAAATGTTCTTCGATGTCCCTGTTCACTTTATCGTAGTCCTCGTCTAGGCCGAGATAGGGTACAATCTTTTCTTCAGCCTCGCTCTGGCCTACTCCGTAAATATTCAGTTTGTCCCCGCATTTCTGAACAGATATGTACCTGTTTCCGACAACACCGGAAACCATACCGTTCTCGTCAGAATTGAAACGAAAACACTGTCCGCAGTCGAACGTCTTCTGAGGATCAAAATGACATGGACAATCAATCACCGCTTTTTTCAAAATACCATCTCCAACCTGAGAATTGATTACTCTTAAGTTTAGCATTACAGGAGTTATATGTCAAATATAATATTTTGCGCGCGTGCGAATTAATTATTGATTAGACCTTGCAATAGTGGTATTATTGACTTGTAATTGTTACCGGTTTTAGGAGGCTAACATGGAACTGAAAATAATGTCATACAACATAGCAGGAGGCAGGGATTACAACATTCTGCCAAAGGCAAAATACAATCCTCAGGCTGTTATTGACGTAATAAAGGGAGAACAGGTGGTTCTCTGCGGGCTCAATGAAGTGGACAACGGACTTCCGAGATCAAACTGCGACGATCTTGCCCACGTAATCGGACAGGGAGTCGGATTTGAAGACTTCTTTGCAAAGGCAGTCCACTGGCATCCCGGCGACTACGGGAACGGTCTCGTATCAAAATATCACATATTAAGAAAAGAAGTCATCCCGATAGAAGATCCTCTCGACAGAAGACAGCAGGAATATTATGAGCCCAGATGCGTATTGAAAGCAGTAGTTGACTTCCCGGGAATGCCGACAGACGTTTATGTAACACATTTCGGACTCCCTAGATCTGAACAGACATCAGCTCTTGCAACTCTTCTCAATATCCTGAAAGACGACACCAATCCCCTGATTCTCATGGGAGACCTGAACATTACACCGAATGATCCGTATATAGGCGCACTGAAATCCATTCTTCACGACACATTTGACGAGTGCGAAAACCAGAATGACATTTCATTCCCTTCAGATTTTGAAACCATTAAATGTTCAAATCCGAATGGTGTCAAGATAGACTACATCTTCGTAAATGAAGCATTCAAGGTCAAGAACACCTACATCAAACATGTAAGAGCTTCTGACCACTGCCCATACATAACAACACTTGAATACTGATGGCTGAAACTATTTACAC
>CADAXH010000204.1 GCA_902791785.1 uncultured Ruminococcus sp.
ATGCTGATGACGGCCGTTTTTTTGATCTCTTTCAAAAAATCTGCTATTTCCCGGAATTTCGCGTCCGATTTGGTTAAAGTCCGAAGTTCGACAGTTTGCGTAACATAGATCTCTGCAAATCCTTGCTAGATAAGATTTTTTGTAATGCTAGGTAGTTTTAGGCTGTTTCAGCTTTTTAGGGCCTGCCGAAATTTTTTTCAAAAATTTTTTCATTGTGTCTTTCATCACTACCTCATGGGTCAGTTCTGTGAGTCCACAACATTCCAGGAGATCAGAAATGAGTTCTGAGTTATTGTAGTCAGGCTGATAACCATTGCCGTTATCTACCTCTATTACACGTATATCCTTCAAAGCCTGAATTATCTGTTCAATTGAGTATTTTCCGTCGGGATACTTCAGTTTATTCTCGTTTAAGGAAGCAATTTTCTGTTCAACTCCTCGAAGCAGTACCAGAGCCATAAAACAAACAAGAAAATGAGCCGTTATCCTCTGATCCTTGCTGTGATAGAAAGGCCGTGATTCCAGATCTGTTTTCATAATCCGGAAACATTCCTCAATCTCCCACCGCCGGGCACTGATTGCAGCAATTTGCTCGGCAGGCATTTTGTCAGCAAAAATATTTGTAGTTACAGCATAAAAGCCGTCAAACCTAGCATCTTCCTCTATCTTTTGAGTGTTTAGGGAAGCAGAGGCATTAACAGCTATTTCACCATCTTCTGTTGAATACGTCTTTTCAATGAGAGATTTGGGGCTATGGTCGCTTTCACGGTCAAAAGTCCTGTTCTCAATCATTTTTGCTGCTCTTTTGATTTTTCGTTCTCTCAGAGACCTCAAAAATTCGTAGTACTTGATGGAGAATGTGACAATCAGTCTGGCATCCATGCCTTCAGCTGTTGTCCGCTCCTTGAAAAAAATCGTGTGATAATGCTCTGCATAGCAGGCAGGATCAGACAGTTTGCTGAGATCAAAATTTGTTTTAGTCACCCGCTTTCCGGCTGTATCAAGAGAAAAATAAGACCATCCGGTCTTCTCGACAGACCATTCCTTCAGATGGAGTTTCAGTTTCTTGATTGACTGGGTGCATATGAAGTGCCGTTGCCCGCGGAATCCCATTTTTACCAGCAGGTCATCTTCTCCAACATTGTTGAAAGATCTGTTGGCATCACCCGAAAGCCCCGCATCGGTACAGACTGTGATATCAGTCGTTTTGAAGTTCTTTATAAGCTCTTTTTCAAGTGGAACTATGGTCGTCTGCTCATTGATATTGCCGGGGTTGATACAGAAACCCAGAGGGATACCGTTTCCGTCCATGAATAACCCCATTTGGACGATTGGATTTGGACGATTCTCTTTTGATTTGCCGTATTTTCTCAGTGTATGGTTCTTCTTCCAATCATCCGACATATCATCCCTGTCACAATCTTCCAGTTCCTTTTCAGAATAGAAATTGGTGCAGTCGTAGTAGAGATGGTTCACATCACGTTCGCAGACATTCGCTGTGTACTGATACAGTCTGTCCTGAACAAGACTGACGTTTAGAACATCCATGGCTCTGTAGATGTGCTGCAGTTCGATTTCATACTTTTCGAAGAACCTGTGCTGGAAGTCATTAACCAGTGCCAGTTTTGACGATGGGAACAGGATCCGTCCGAAGAGCATGACCTTGAGAACCTCTGTAAGGTCATATCCGGTAATGTGAGGATGTTTGTCCTGAAGCTCCTCGCATATCCGGTTCATTCCAAACTCGTAGTACAGTTTCTCCAGAATCAGATAGCCAGCATTGAAGATGTTGCTTTTCTTGTCCTTAAGGTGATCCTCCCTAAGTTTGATTACAATCTCACGCTGGTTTTCTGACTTTTCCTTCAACGCCCTGGCATTCAGTGAATTCACATAGTTCCTGCACCAGGCTTCAGCGTCATCAACCTTATACTTCTCTCTTATGGCACTGGCACAACCTAACTTCTCAATCGTCCTTGATGTTCTCCTGCCAGTTTCTGTCCGGCAGTCTTCAATAACAAAGTAATAGTAGTTGTCCGGCTTTCCGGTGTGGCTTAGTCTCATGGTAACAGTGGATGGTTAGTTCAACAGACTAAACTATAGTATAACATATTACGAATGTTACGCAATATTTTTAATAACTTTTGAGGCAAAAAAGCAAGCCACCATTGGGCTTCGGGCAATTTTGTTTAAGATCAACTGTCGAACTTCCGGAAGTCCCGCTCCCGGATTATCAGGACACCTGTTCCCGGCAGGCTTTCCCCGCTAGTCCCGCCCGCTTCCGGAGACTTCATCATTCCCGATATCTGATTTCCCGGTTTTCCTTTATAATTACGGCGGGGAAACATTTTCCGCCGCGGATATCTGACACCACTATACAAAGGTCGGACAGCATGGAATA
>CADAXH010000205.1 GCA_902791785.1 uncultured Ruminococcus sp.
ATCCCGCCATTTTCCGCGGACCTTAAACCGAACCTCGGCTTTGTGTATGCCGGTCTCTGCGTTTATCAGAATCCGCCGTATGTAGATAGGGTGTGAGCACGCCACTGATCGCCCTTTGTCTGAAAGAATCCACACCCCGTCCTCGGTTGCTTGCCATGATCCGCTCGATAGAGGAGCATCGTCACTGTCAAATTCCGTCATATAGTTTGGATGGCCTACCACTTGCACGGCCTGCTGCTTTTTCAGGTCTTTCCGATATGCCCGTAGGAGCTGCTTGAACTTTGTCCCGCACTTGAGCTTTGTCGCCCTGTCCTGAAGATCCTGGAGGATCTGTTCCCGTTCAAACTCACTTTCAAGGCTGAACACCTCTTGAAGAACATCCTCACAAAGTAAGGAATCTTTGTTCAATTTCTCGACATGTTCGATATACATTAACCTCGTTAATCTCCATTTCCTGTATGTATTTGTCTTCGTAGTTTGCCCAGAGCCAAAGTATTTTATTTTGAGCGAATACCCAGTCATCATCGAACGGTTCGCGGTTTTCTATCCAATACTCACACATCCCGATCGCGTCCATCAGTGTTTGTCTGAACCGCTTTTCCTCTTGCTTGGCCCTCTGTGCCTGTACCTTCTTCCGGCTGAATTTCATTTGAGCCGCGACCCTTGCCGTCTCGTTTGAGTGGTGCTCATAGGTTCCGCCCAGAATCGTGAAGGCCGTCTTGAAATCGCAGTGTTCTTTTGCTTGGATGAATGAGAAGATGTCCCCGCAACTACCACAGGCAAAACACCGATATCCGTCCTTGAACACCTTCATGCTCGGGTGTCGCTCTTGATGGATAGGACAGCAACACATGTTATTTCTGTTCACCATCACTCCGTACCGCGCCAACACTTCCTTCATGGTCGTTGTTTCCTTGATTTCCTCGACTGTCATACTTCAAAATCTCCAAAATCCTTCGAGCCGTTTCGTTTTTCTTGCAAAATTGCCATTCAACCCCGTAGGAGACGGTTAGATTGAACATTTTATCCGTCAGCCACTTGCCTGTATGCTTCGAATACTTGCTTTTCCATGTAGCAACCTCTTTGACCGTTCGGCAGCTCGTCCCCTCAACCAGAACGACAAGCTTGATATGCTTTTCTTTGGCTCTTTTGCATTCATTCACGAACCGGATGATGTTGTGGTCCCCTTTTGAAAGATTTCCGCATAATTCCTGAAGGTTTTGTTTGCGATCCACCACGACATCGCCCTGATCCGTGCTGAAATAGTCTCCGGCATCCAGTTTTTCCACTTTGAATGGGATCTTGTTCTGCTCAAAATAGGTCTTTATGTGATCCCACTTTTTTTCCCTGGTATCTACGACTATCAATTAAACGGCAGACTTTCGTCTTCACCTTCAGGAACATTGATAAAGCCGTCATCGGGTTTGCTTTCACTGGTTGAAGACTTCGGACCGCAGAAATGAATTTTTTCGACTTTGCTTATTGTTCTGCTCTGTTTCTGCCCGTCCTTTTCCCACTGTTCCGTCTCAAGCCTTCCTTCAATGACACATTCCTGTCCCTTGTGGAAGTATTTCTCGATATGTTCTGCCTGCGATCTCCACGCCTTGCACCGGAGGAAGCATTTTGTTTCTCTTTCCTTGTACTTCTCCGACCATGCGACGGTGAATTCCGTCATAGAAAAACCGCCTTTTTCCTGTACTTCAGGATCTGCCGTGAATCTGCCCTGGAATATGAGTTTATTTACCATCTTTTGCCTCCTTTGCCTGGTTCTTCATACATTCGCCACACATAACCTTGCCCAGATTGCGTTTGCTGATCTCTTTGATCTCCTCCACGGTCTTTCCCGCATAAGGGAGGATGATCTTGCCACAAATCGGGCATTTTTCCTCTGAAAATTCCTTGATTCTGATTCCGGTCGTCATCTTGCCAAAAGCCTTCACTGTTTCAACCTTTAAAATGACTTTGTGACCGAACGCATCAGCCGGGTTGTCACTGTTTGGAGAGAAAAGCTTCTTCAGTGTCTTTGCGTTTGTCTTATTGAGGACCATAGGCTTGCATTCCTCAAAGAAGACTGTCTGCTTCTTCACTTTTGCCTTTGATCCTTCGTCGTAGCACTCGGCCATGTCTATGTCTTTGATCGTGACCACTCTCTCAGAGCCGACATCGCCGATGATCTCGGCTGAGAGAAAATTTGGATCTATAACTTTTTCCCAACTGTTCAGACTCATATTTCGCCCTCCCCGATTAAATTTGATATAATACCCTCGGCTCCTTCGTACCCGTACCAGAGACCGTGCTCTTTGCACCAGTGATAGGTATTCAGTGCTTGGCGGAACTGATCGTACCCTTCATTGATAAAATCTTCATTACAGACATACACACGG
>CADAXH010000206.1 GCA_902791785.1 uncultured Ruminococcus sp.
TCATTTTCCTTTTATTATCTGTTTTTTAACGGGATATGCACTTTTAAATCAATTATAGTTAAAAACTGTCGTTTTGTCAAGGAAAAACAATCCGCACCACTGCGGAAAAACTTTGAAAAATTCGATTTTTCGGGCAAATAAGGGAATGATTCGGGATAAAACAGAATTTAGAAATTAAAAAAATAAACAGAAAGGACTCTTTTGCAGTATGAGAAAATTTGAAGATTTAAAAATCGCAGTAGCCGGAACAGGATATGTCGGTCTGTCTCTGGCGGTTCTCCTTGCACAGAATCATGAGGTTAAAGCAGTTGACATAATCCCCGAAAAAGTAGAGATGATAAACAACAGGAAATCCCCAATTCAGGACGATTATATAGAAAAATATCTCGCAGAAAAGAAACTTGACCTGACCGCCACAACAGACGGGGCAAAGGCTTATTCCGATGCCGATATCGTTGTCATAGCCGCACCGACAAACTACGATTCACAGAAAAATTTCTTTGACACTTCTGCTGTTGAGGCGGTTATAAGCCTCGTTATGGAAAATAACCCCGAAGCAGTGATGATTATAAAAAGCACCATTCCCGTAGGCTATACACAGAGCGTAAGAGAAAAATTCAAGACCGACAGAATTATTTTCAGCCCTGAATTTCTCAGGGAATCAAAAGCTCTCTATGATAACCTCTATCCAAGCAGAATCATTGTCGGCTGTGACGAGAAAAACAGGAAAACTGCGGAAATCTTTGCAAAGCTTTTGCAGGAAGGTGCTGAAAAACCCAATATTGATACCCTTTTCATGGGATTCACAGAGGCAGAGGCTGTCAAACTCTTTGCAAATACATATCTGGCTCTCAGAGTAAGTTATTTCAATGAACTTGATACCTATGCCGAAATGAAAGGTCTTGACACCAAGGCAATTATCAACGGTGTATGTCTTGACCCCAGAATCGGAAACCATTACAATAACCCCAGTTTCGGATACGGCGGCTACTGCCTGCCCAAGGACACAAAGCAGCTTCTCGCAAATTATAATGATGTTCCCGAAGAATTAATCCGTGCAATTGTTGACAGTAACAAGACAAGAAAGGATTTCATTGCTGACCGTGTTCTCAGAATTGCCGGCGGAAACAGTTACAGCGGCGGATATGTTGGCGAAAAACAAGTCACAATAGGCATTTACAGACTTACAATGAAAAGTAATTCCGACAATTTCCGCCAGAGTTCAATTCAGGGCGTAATGAAGCGTATAAAGGCAAAGGGTATCGGTTTTGTAATCAATGTTCCGACATAGTCATACTGTGTTTTTGGTAACTTATGTTACTGTCAGTAATAAAAGGTGACATTTTTCTCTTTTATTGTTTGCTTTATGTGTATAGTATGACTATTTATGAAAAATCACTTGACATTGTATGCACAACATGATACAATGTAAATAACTACGAAGGGGGTATTCAATATGGCACAAACAAATGTGAGTGTCCGCATGGACGAAGAACTGAAAACAGAATTTGACAACTTCTGCAAAAGCATAGGTTTGACCATGTCCGCCGCTATCTGTATTTATGCAAAACGTGTCGTTGCAGAACAAAAAATCCCGTTCGAGTTGTCTGCACCGGAGGATAAAAAATCACCTTCCGGCAAATAAAACAAAAAAATATGATACATACGCAAATATGCTGTGAGAAGTTTTCAACAAAACATTGAATCCCCCGCTTCTTTAAGCGGGGGACATTATAAAACGGCAGTGGGAGCGGAAAGAATTGGTATCTCCCACTGACACGAAGTCAATCCGCTTGACATTTTGCACTGTTTTATGTTATCATAAAGTCACAGCATCTTGACAATAGTAAAATCAGCTAAGGATTCTGAAAGAAATAACTTGACAAATTTTTGATGAATATATGATGTGTTTTTGCAAAATCCACATAGTCAGAACATCATTTTAAATCTTTAAGAATCCTGAGTATGCAATGGCTTTGGAACGGGCGGGCAGCTCGTTTATTATTTATATACTTGCAGAAAGATGTAAAACTCTGTTTACTGAATGAATTAAGTGAGGAATAAGAACTATGAATTTTATCATTTTTGGAGGCTCCGGATTTATCGGAACGCATTTGATCAAGCTTCTGAAGGCGGAAGTTGTCAAGGAAGGAGATCAGATCTATGACCTCGACATCGTGATGCCTGGTGAGGAAGGTGTTGTTCCCGGTATTGTAGAGAAGATTGAGGGCGTGAATTATATTCGTCTTGATGTAAGACGAAAGATTGATTTTGAGTTCACACCTACTAAAGATGATATTATTTTCAATCTTGCTGCTGTTCACCGGACGCCGGGACATCCGGATAAGGAATACTTCCAGACAAATATTCTTGGTGCTGAGCGTGTGACAGAGTTTGCTGAAAAGTATGGAATCAATAAGATACTGTTTACGAGTTCAATTGCTCCTTATGGTGCGGCAGAGCAGCTGAAAAAGGAAACCACACTTCCGATGCCAAATACGCCGTATGGCATATCGAAACTGGTAGCCGAGAAAATCCATACGATCTGGCAGGTGAAGGATTCTGATAATAGAGAACTGACAATCGTTCGCCCCGGCGTTGTTTATGGCAAGGGCGAACATGGCAACTTCACAAGATTATACTGGGGTATCAGAAAGAGATACTTTTTCTATACAGGCAGACGTGATACAATTAAGGCTTGCATCTACGTCAAGGAACTTGTTCGTTTTATGAAGTACCGTATGATTGACAACGACTTCAAGGGAACAGATATCTTTAACTGTACATTTGAACCGGCATATACCATTGAGCAGATTTGCGACACAATTTGTTATGCGACCGGAATGGACAGACATATCCCGCTTGTAAACGGAAAGCTGCTCATGGGCACTGCAAAGGTTGTCGGACCGCTTGGCGGCAAGAAAGTCGGGATCCATCCGGATCGAGTGAAGAAACTGATGATCTCCACGAATATTAGCGGTGAAAAGCTCAAAAATTGTGGTTACCAGTTCCATTATACATTTGAAGAGTCTGTCAGAGACTGGTATAAAGATTGTGATGAAGAGGGATTAAACTAATGGACAAGAAGGATATTGCGCTGATTGTCGCTACGCATAAAAAGTACTGGATGCCCAGTGATAATATGTATGTACCGATTCATGTCGGCAGAGAGGGCAAAGATGATCTCGGATATATTGGTGACAACACCGGGGATAACATCAGTGCCAAGAATGCGAATTACTGTGAATTGACAGGGCTGTATTGGGCTTGGAAGAATTTGGAAGCCGATTACCTTGGTCTGGTTCACTACAGAAGGCACTTCACTACGAAAGCGGCAAGAGGCACAAAAAAGGAACGGGTCATCACAAAAAAAGAGCTGAAAACAATCCTGAAGCACACAGATGTTGTGCTGCCGACACCTCGCAATTATTATATTGAAACCAATTACTCCCAGTATGTTCACGCACATCA
>CADAXH010000207.1 GCA_902791785.1 uncultured Ruminococcus sp.
ATATCCGTATACCTGCTGAGCATATACATAATCGGGATTCATGTCATTCGCAAATGCACTGATCAGCGAAGACTGAGAGACCAAAGAGATTGCCTCAAGTGTGCCCTGCAAATTTTCTGAAAGCGGTCTCGTTTCTTCCTTTGAATTGACCCTGTCAACAAATTCTTTTTTCAGCGGCCTTTTCCTGCAGAAACTCTTCATCAGCTCTCCCACAATATGTTCAGAATCCGACGCGCTACCGCCGTTTCCGCATGTCATGACCTTGCCTCCGTTTTTGTACGAAGACAATATGATTTCACAAGCTTTTTCGATTGATTCCTTTGATGTTCCAAGCACAGGGTATCTGTTTACAAGTTCGTCTATTATTCTCATAACTCTTTCCCATATCCTTCCACTGCTATTGAAATTGCAGCATAGTCTCCAATTGTGTCTCCGAGTTCTGCTTTCTTGATTGTGCAGACTGTTCTGGTATATACGAGGGCTTCCTCTTCAATTGCCCTTTCCATTTCTTCCCTCAGAAGTTCTTCGCTTCTTTCAAAAATACTCCCTATTACGATTGTATCAGGATTCAAAACATCAAGCAGAATTGCTACGGATCTCCCCAGATTTCTTCCGCACTCTTTGAATATCCTTGTAGCAAGTTCGTCACCTGCCTTAGCTGCCATTGCAACTGTTTTTGCACTCAGTTGTTCAGCTTCTTCTATGCTGTTGCAAAAGGAAACCTTTTTTCCGGAATTTATTGCCTCTTTTACCAATTTCGAAGAAATCTTGGCCAATCCGCCTCCGGAACAGAAACCCTCACACGAACCTTCTTTTCCGTATCCGACAGGGCCTTCTTTTTCAAGTCTGACATGTCCTATTTCGCCTGCGTATCCGTTTGTGCCTCTGTATAGTTTTCCGTCCAGTATGAGACCTGCCCCAATCCCTGTTCCGAACGTCAGGAATATCATGTTCTTCGATCCTCTTCCGGCACCAAAAAGGTATTCTGCCTCTGCGCATGCATTGGCATCATTTTCAAGATATGTCTTGATTCCGTACTTTGATTCGAACATTTTCTTTATTTCCACATGGTCCCAGCCAGGCAGATTAGGTGGAGAAAGAATTATTCCTTTTTCTGCATCAAGAGGGCTGCCGCAACTTACGCCTATAGCATTGATAATCCTTTGTGATTTGAATCTGTCTACAGACTGTTCAATTCTGGATATTGTTTTCTCGTAACCTTCTGTCGGATAATAATCCTTTTCTAAAAACTCCAGATTCCCATCATCAAGGTGCGCCAATGTGACGGCACACTTTGTCCCGCCTATATCAACTCCTATATAATAACCTCTGCTTGTCATAAAAAACTCCTGTGAAAAAAGCCTTCCGAAAAATCGGAAGGCAAAGCAATTATTCTTTTACTACCTCTGCCTCAGGTGCATTTTTCTTAACGCTTTCAATTCCGTTAAGACAATTTGCTTTTGTCGTATAACCTTCGGAAGCTGCAACAATTTCACCATTTCTTGCTTTAAGACGGAAACGGAATTCACCGGCCTTATCTGTGTAAACTTCAAATTTCGGATGTTTAAGTTCAGTATATCCTGAAACTGTCTGATCTTCTACCTCAGCTGAACTTGCTGTCCTTACACTCTCAACACCGCTCTCACAAGCTGAAAGAGTTGTGTAAACCTGTGAACTTGCAATGATTTCGCCATTATTGGCTTTCAAATCAAACTTGAATCCTTCTTTTGCTTCTTTAACTACAAACTTACCCATAATTTATCTCCTGTTTTCTTTTGATTTACAAACCTAGGTTCGGTTGCAAGTATATTGTATATTTAAAGTGGGATTAAATCAATACTTTTTATTGTTTAATCGCGTCTTTGGTGTTTCTGATAATCTCCGTGCATTTTTCCCTGTTCAATTCTGCCGAATCTATCATCCCGATCAAATCCTTTTCTGTCGGTTTTCCATTACCCAAAACAGTCATCTCATGTTCAACTTTATATGGTGTTTTTGTGATATCGTAGAAAGGAGACAGACGATAACTCTTTATGCTTTCATCATATGTATAGGCAAAGTTCTTTCCATGATCATCTTTGTTTCCATACAACACATTGAAACACATCCGCTTATATGCCTCATACAATTCATTATGATCCTTGCAGATTCTTTTTGTAACCTGAAAAAAATGCATATAGTCCAGGTTGGGAATCTGATGACTTGTTTCAAGCAGAGACGAGAGTGAAATAGTATGAACTCTGCCATCTTTCGTTCTGTCAAATCTTTTGCTTCCATAATATCCGGGACATCTTTTTGATTCAAACAATCTGAATTCAGTTGTTCG
>CADAXH010000208.1 GCA_902791785.1 uncultured Ruminococcus sp.
AGACATCACAGGCAAAGTAATCAGCACTTCAGATTGCATTCCTGAAAAAGAGAATGTAATTGAGACTGCTCTTTCGTTTGTCGGAGAATATATGCAGACCCCTCCAATGTACAGTGCACTCAAAGTCAAAGGCAAAAAGCTGTACGAATATGCCAGGGAAGGCGTTGAAATAGAGCGGGAAGCCAGAAAAGTTGAAATTTCTGACATGGACATATCCGGAAACGGAGCGGATTATACAATGAAAGTGTCATGTTCAAAAGGCACATACATAAGAACGCTCTGCTCGGATATAGGGAAAAAGCTCGGATGCGGTGCTGTCATGAGTTCTCTGAGAAGAACAAAGTGCGGAAACCACACAATAGAGTCTGCCCATACTATAAACGAACTCAGGGAAATGAGTTATGAGGAAAGAGTTTCCCTGCTCATCTCTCCGGACAAGATATTCGATTACCTTCCCAAAGTGCATCTGGGCGGGTTTTATGAGAAGTTATGTCTCAACGGCTGCGAAATATATCTGAAGAAAATAGGGAAAAACTTTGAGTGCGGAGAAAATGTTTCCGTATATGGCGAAAACAGATATCTCGGAGTAGGCAGAGTATGCGAATACCCTGACGGAGCTGCAATAAAACTGGTAACAAGATTTGTATAGAGTCAATTTGTCGCACGCAAATTGACTTTTTTGTTACTTTTTTCTTTTTTGTGTTTCATTTTGCGTTTTTATGTTGACTTATTTATAAAAATATATTAACATAACGGGACTTTTTCGAAAGGGACGGGCTGTTTAGCATGAAAACACTCGGCGAGAGAATCCGGATCGGCTACAAAAACGGCATGTTCGGAAGACTTTTCAACAGAACAGACAACGGCAAAGGGCGCACCAGCACCCTGGTTTTCGCCATAATGAACTCCGTCCTAACGATTCTTTCAGGCGACATTTTTTACGCAGGTTATCTCACTCTTTACAATTTTGATATACACGAAATAGGATTCATATCCACAATTCCGACAATAACTTCGATCATAGGACTGCTCACTCCTTCAATTCTCAAAAAACTGAAGAATCCAAAACTGTCTCTGATTATAGGACGATCACTCAGGTTCACCCTCGGAATTCTCGGAATCACAATAGCCCCGATGCTGATAACGGACAAGAACACTCTCATGACCGTTATAGTCATCATAACGTTTGTGTCCAACATCCTGTCGTCTCTGATTGAGCCGTGCTATACCGAATGGCAGGCAAACTTTCTGACCCAGGACGTACGTGCAGACTTTTTCCTTGTACAGGGTTTTGCAAGTTCGCTCATGGCGTATCCGATATCCATGATTGTTGCGCGCATACTCGACAGCCTGAGCGGCTCTCCCGAGCAGCTGACCGTCATGATTGTGTGCAGGTTTGTTTCTTTTGCACTGGGCATCATAGGCACGCTCATAGTGACGCTGGTTCCGAAATACTCCGGATACAGGGCACAGACGAAGAAAATTGACATCAAGAATATTATAGTTGCCCCTTTCAAGTACAGACCATATCTGTTCACAACACTCGTTTATCTCATATATCTGTTTGCAAACTCAATCATCGGACCGACAATCAATACATACATTCTCAATGTAATAGAAGTTCCGTACTCGTACCCGACGGCAATCAACGCGACATATTTCCTGTTCTTCATATTCTTCGGAAAGATGTATTCGAGGCTGGTGAAGAAATTCGGGTATTTCAAAGTTCTTGCCGTATTGAGTTTTGTTCAGGGATTCACGTACATAGCATATGCTTTTGTGACGAAAGAAAACTATATATGGCTCATGACAACTGTCCGGTTCAGCCAGCATGTCATAGGAGTAGGAACGGGAATTGTATCGAGTTCACTTGTGTATGAAAACCTGCCTGTCGTTGACAGGGCAGACTATCTGATGTTCAGAAACATTTCCGTTCAGGGTGTTACCCTTCTCGCATATGCTCTTGGAAATGCAATTGTCGCCGTCGTCGACAAAGCAGGAATGACCATGTCTTTGTTCGGAATAGAAAGAATGGTATACGGAACGGCAATATGTCTTGCTCTGAACGGAATCATACAGGTTCTTCTGGGATGCTGCATGCCTCTATTGACAAAACTGATCGACAAATACAAGATTAAGGACCAGAAGATGCTTAATGTAGAATCCGAACTGCTCGGGGTAGATGAAACACAGAGTTCAGAACAGACAAATGAGCAGCAAATCCTGGAAAATCCAGAAAAACAGGAAAATGCCGAATAATTGAAAAAATTCTTCTTGCATTTTGTTTTTCTTAATGATACAATACTTAAGCATTTTTGCAGGGA
>CADAXH010000209.1 GCA_902791785.1 uncultured Ruminococcus sp.
GATTTGACGGCTCCTTCAATTATGCCTGTCCTTGTCGCCTCTGTACCGAGTTCAACTCCGGAGAAGATTGCCTTGTATTCCTCTTCCTCGTCTTCAATCTCATCCTTCTTGAATGGATTCTTGAGGTATTTGTAAAAGCTGTCGGTTGTATATCTGTCAGGCGCCTTCGTGGTGTCTTTTTCGGAAATGAATTCTGTTTTTATTTCCTGTCCCTTGGCAAGATCAGGCAGGGTCTTGTCTTTTGTTGAATAGTCGTCATATCTGGTCCAGCCCTTTTGTTTTATGACCTGGCCCTTGACTTTTATAGTCTCTATTCCGCCGATGCCCACTGTGATTTCAGTCTTGTCAACTATACATTTTTCGCTGCAGAACACGGCCAGGAATCTTGCCATTATTGTGTCATATACCTTCTTTTCAAGATCAGTCAGATCCCTGTCGCCGGGCAGGTTGATTGTCGGAGTCAGAGCCGAGTGGCTCTCTATTTTTCCGTCGTCAAATATCTTCTCCGATGCGCTGACGTCAAGGTCCTGCTGCGGCAGTTTTTTCAGAACATTTGAAATCTTGTCCTTTTCAGCTGTAGCCAGGTATTCGGTGTTTGTTCTCGGATAGGTCACAAAACCTTTTTCATACAGCGACTGAACAGTCTCAAGACTTACTTTGGGACTCATCTTGAATTTCTTTCCCAGCACGCCCTGCAGTTTGGACAAAGAATACAGTTTTCCGGGAGATACGGTTGAGCTGTGATTGTCAACCTCAGTGACTACGCTTTTCGCTTCATTGAGCCTTTGTGCGTATTCGTCAGCTTCCTCTTTTGTGTCAAACTTTTTGCTGCTCTGCATTTCAAGACCGTCGCAGTTGCTCTTGACCTTGAAATAGTCCTTCGGGACAAAATTGCGGATTTCCATTTCCCTGTTGTATATTTCGCTTACAATAGGGGTCACTACCCTTCCTACCCTCAGGAGTTTTCCGCTGCGGACCGATGCATATCTGGTCAGATTAATTCCATAGAGCCAGTCCATGAAAGTCCTTGCATATCCTTCAAAAGCAAGGTTGTCGTAATCCTTGTCGTCAGGAAGCAGCGTTATTGCTTCCCTGATTGTTTCAGAAGTCTGATCAGGCAGCCAGAGTCTGTATGTAGGCTTGCTGTTGCCTAGATGCGCCAGAATGAGCCTCACTATAATCTCGCCTTCACGGTCAGAGTCCCCCGCGTTCACGACGCCGTCAACGTCTTCCCTGAAAACAAGGGTCTTTATTGTATTGAACTGCTTTTCAACTCCCTGGTCTTCTTTCAGCTTGAATCTGAATTTGTCGGGACAGAAAGGAAGGTTGTCCAGTCTCCAGAAGACTTTTTCGTCCTTATTGTAGTTCTTGTCGTACTCTTCCAGATTAATGAGACCAAAAAGATGACCGAAGGCCCACGTCACTATGTAGCCTTCGCTCTCCAAAAATCCGTCGCCTTTCCTGAACTCCTCATTTATGGCTGACGCTATATTTCTGCCCAGACTGGGCTTTTCTGCTATTATACACTTCTTCAATTTGTTCACTCTCTTATCTGACTGTAAGCCTGATTAAATAGTCCATGTCGTCATCAGACGCCGACTTGCATCTTCTAACCGCCCTGCATACAGTACATTTATATGTTATGACGAAACCTTTTTTTGCATCCGGATCAGCTGAGACAGGCTTCATAAGCCCTTTGCACGTACTTGCCCTGTCGCCGGGATTGATGTCCAGGTGCTTTGAACAGAGACATTTCGGGCAGTGGTCCCTTGAAGTATAGCCAAGAGGCGGAACTTCAAATCCGCAGTTTTCACATATAAAGCCGCTGTCGTTCTTTTCAAATCTCTTTGTTTCCATGATTGTCTCCGTCTGTGTCTTTCCTTTATTCAAATCATAGTTTCGCACAAGAATGCGAAAATTGCAACACTTTTGATTTTAAATCGAGCACAAATTGCAATATTAAACATTAAGCTACAATTTTTTGACAAAATAATCTTGAATAATTTCTGATTTCGTAATATATTACATTATGTGTGTATCAGCATACAGACTTTGGAAAAATGAGGAACAGATATGAAAAAAGTATTATGCGTATTGCTGTCCGTCATGATCATAGCACTTGCTTGTTCATGTGGAAAAAAAGAAGAAACAAAAGACACAACTACAACAAAGGCTGCTGAAGGTGCAATCAGCTTCACATACAGATATGACACGGAAGAAGGAATGTCTTTCTGCCTTCCTTCAGAGCGCAACGGAAACGTGTTCACGGACAACGGCGCAAGCTGCAGTATTACTTATG
>CADAXH010000210.1 GCA_902791785.1 uncultured Ruminococcus sp.
ATTTTCGGAAAGAAGTATTAAAGAGTATATTTTACAAAAATACTTGAGTATTTACCACGTGGTTAAGCAAGATGAAAAACTCATCTTTAAAGAGATCGCAAAACAACAAAAAAAGACTTGTTTAGTGCAGAATAAAAATACCGAAAGTTGCAGATAAAAACGGAGAAAGTTGCATCTCCGTTTTGGAGAAAATTGCAGAGGATAAAAATCCATTGCAGACATTCATAATAACCATTATCCTTGTTCAGTCTAGCAAGACAAATAAAGAACAAGGAGGAAAGGAATGTTAGCAATGGATCAGATACATCGTATCAGACAACTTTATTATGAACAAGGTCTGAATATATCTGAAATTGCCAAAAGAGAAGGCAAAGACTGGAAAACGGTTCGGAAGTACATAGATCAACAAGATTTCAATATACCAGAAGCCGGACCAGCGCCAAGACCATCATATCCCAAATTAGAGCCATACAAACCCCTGATTGACCAGTGGTTGCTGGGAGACTTGAAGGCTCCTAGGAAACAGCGGCATACAGCGAAAAGGGTTTATGCCCGATTAAAAGAGGAAGATGCAAATTTTAACTGTTCGTATCGCTTGGTAGCACAATATGTATCTGAGAAAAAGCAGAGCCTTAATCTGAAGCACTCAGCAGGATATATTCCATTGATTCATTATCCCGGAGAAGCTCAGGCAGATTTCGGTGAGGCCGTTTTTTTCGAGAATGGAATAAAGCACACGGGAAAATACTTTGTAATAGACTTCCCATATAGCAATGCCGGTTATGTCCAACTTCATTACGGCGAAAACATGGAATGCCTGCTCGAATCACTCAAGGCGATCTTTGAGCACATCGGCGGTGTTCCGACCGAAATCTGGTTTGACAACACCTCGACCATAGTCACGAAAATAATGCGTGGAGGTGGCCGAGAACTCACAGAACGGTTCGTTCGATTTCAAGAACATTACGGATTCATAGCAAAATTTATGAATCCACACTCCGGCAATGAAAAAGGTGGCGTTGAAAACAAAGTAGGTTATGACCGAAGGAACTTCTTTGTTCCCATTCCGCGCTTTATCTCTATTCAGAAGTACAATAGCGAACTACTTAAACTCTGTGATGAAGATACCGACCGCAATCATTACCGCTATGAAGAAGAGACCATCTCCGAACGTTTTGAGATAGATACGAAAGCGTTGCGCATCTTACCCGATATACCGTTTGATACAGCACAGTATAAATGTGTATCCACGGACAAATGGGGAAAATTTTCCTTGTATGGAGGAAAACATATCTACTCGGCGTCACCAGGTTTCGCACAACAGGAAATCTGGATAAAGGTTACTGCGGAAGAAGTGATTGCACTCGATCAGAAGCAACAAGTAATTGCAAAGCACCGGCGATTGTATGGAGACGAAGTACAGGAAAGCATGCAATGGCTGCCATATCTGAAGTTTATTGCCAAAAAGCCACGATCACTTCGCAACAGTGGAATCTATACTATGATGCCCGAAAGCATGCAGCAATACCTTGATAATTGCCAAAACAGCGAACGAGGAAAGATACTCAAGGTGTTGTCCGAGCTCACAGAACGTTCGGGCTTTGAAAATGCAGTACAAACCGTGGATCAGGCCATAGCATACCAGGCGAATGACGCTGCGAGTCTGCAAAACCTGTTCCGTAGGTTGTTTTCCGATATGCCTGAACTTCCACCATTGCAGCTCCCTTCCGATGTGCCGGCTCTGACGCAACTTCCATCTGGAATACAGCAGTATGACACATTCCTGGAAAGAAGGTGTTCCGGATGACCGAGTACCTTTACCAACAGGAGATCAGGGATTGTTGCAAAAGATTAAAATTGTCATCGGATCTGGCACAGCGTGCACTGACGACAACAGGAGATACTCATCAGGAATATCTTTACCACGTATTCAAGGACGAACTACAACTTCGAGCAACAAAAAGGGTTCGCTCATACATTAATACAGCAGGTTTTCCAAGGCCGTATGATTTCTCCCAATTTCGGGATGACGAGGTTGAGTTCCAGTCGGACTGTTCGATGGAGAGTTTACAAGCTCTTGAGTTTTACGAACAGAGAAAAAACATCATCATGTACGGCGGAACAGGAACCGGAAAAACAATGCTCTCAACCTGTATTGGAATACGGCTATGTGAAAACTCGATTCCTGTAAAGTTTTACAGGACTGCATCTCTGGTCAACCTGCTGTCAGAAAACAAGTTGGGAGGCACTCTTAGTTCGTTCTACAAAAAACTGAATAAGGCTGACGTTTTTATCCTC
>CADAXH010000211.1 GCA_902791785.1 uncultured Ruminococcus sp.
GTATTCCCTTCCGCATTTTGTGCAGTAGTTGCGGAGTGTAGTGCCATGTATCTCATATACCCTTCTGCTTCCTGCTTTCTGATGCAGTCCGTCTATGTTCTGGGTAACAACAGCTCTCAGTTTGCCCTTCTCCTCCAGTTTTGCAAGAAAAAGGTGAGCTGCATTCGGTTCAATGTTTCTTGCGTCCAT
Organism: uncultured Ruminococcus sp.; assembly: GCA_902791785.1. Lineage (GTDB taxonomy): Bacteria > Bacillota > Clostridia > Oscillospirales > CAG-272 > CAG-841. The sequence continues at coordinate 190 of CADAXH010000211.1, forward strand.
TTTCTGCCTGTAAAACTCAAAGAACACTTTAGGTTCTGTCACAAGACATGTGTGGCTGAGCAGATATTCAGGCCTGTACTGATCAAATCTCACATCGTGCTGATTGTAAAGACCGTCCTTGCTCCTGAAATCCGGAACTCCGCTCTCGGTGGAGACTCCTGCCCCTCCGAAGAACACTATATTGTCTGAATTGTCTATTATCTCCTGCAGTCTTTGTATTTTGGCATCCATATTCCAGTCTCCTTTTGCAAGAACATTTCCTCTTCTATTTTACAACCTATTCCTGCCAAATGAAATACCTCCGGAGGCAGTTATGTAAAAAAAACAAAATGTCGGGGAAAATAGGCATTTTTGATGTTGATTAAACAATTTCCGTATGCTATAATGCTGTGATTTTTAGAAAAGGCGGAACATATATCATGTTAGACCATTATGAAGCGGCCAAAAAGGCACTGAGTTGGTTCTCAAATAGCATTCTGGACACAATGAATTTTGACGACCCCAATGCTTACGATTATTTGGCCTATTCTCCTCTGGTGACAATTACATCTGACAGCCATTTTGACAAAAACACGGTGGCAAATCCTGCCGCCATTTTGTGGAGCCTCTTCTACATAGAGGACAATCCATATTACAAAAATGAAAACATTCTCAAACGTTCCCTTAAAGTTTTCAACAAGCTTTATGACGACATGTACTCGGACGGAACCTTTGACAACTACATCACAAACTTCCATGATCCAGCCCATTCAGGCTTCGTAATAGAAGGTTTTGCGGAGATACTGGAATTCTGCTATAACCATATGGGAGACTCTCCTTTGGAAGTAGAGCTGAAAGAACTGTCACTGAAAATAGTTGACAAGCTTGCCCATTCAATAATCAACCTCGGATTCCACACTCCTAACCACAGATGGGTGCAGTGTGCTGCCCTCTCATTTGCATACAAGTATCTCGGGCGTCCTGAATTCCTGGAAAGAATCAACAAATTCTTTGCAGAAGGAATTGACTGCGACGAGAATGGTGAATTTACAGAAAGATCCGCAGGAAACTACAGCAGAATATGCGACTGCTCTTTTGCAATGTATTCACACTTCTCAGGCACAAAAGACAAACTCGAATATGTGTGCAGAAACCTGGACCTGGTACTAAGTTATGTTGAACCCGACAACACAATAATGTCTCTCAACTCGACAAGACAGGACGTCGCTTTCAACTCAAACATCAGCATCTATTACAAAGAGTTTCTTGAGATGTCCCTCATTTTTGACAATCCCTGCTACGCATGGGTATGCGACGAGATATTAAAAAGAAACAATTACACTTCTACGACATATCTCAGCTTTTACATGCTGTCAAACACTCCCGAGTATATAGAAAAGATGAACAGACTTGAATCTAAGCCGATTCCGCAGGACAGATCAAGGTTTTTGCCCGAGAGCCTCATATACAGAAAATACATTCCAAAGTGGAATGCAACTTGTTCTGTAATAGGCGGTCCTCTGACACCTTTCTTCTTCAAACTGCAGATGGGAACACACAGGCTGTTCGGCAAAATAGCCAGCTCATTCTTCGGCGAGCCCCACAGCAAATTCCGTCCTCAGTCACTCGAAGAGAATCCCGACGGTTCCTTCACCCTGACATCAGTTGAATCCCAGGGCTACAGGACTCCTCTTGAAGAACCCCAGGGCACACCTTTCTGGAGACACATGGACCATTCCAAGAGAGAGTGGACAAACATCCAGACGCTGGAAAGAAAGACGACTTTCCACTTTGAAGAAGATGAAATCATAATTGACGTTTCAGCCGACAAAACCTTGAATGTTCCTTGCAAATTTGAATTTGTATTCATTCCGGAACCGGGTGCCTACTTCCTCACAGACGATCTGGAAACAGGACTCAATGCCGGAGGCTACATTATAGGGTCACATGATTTCAGAGTCATATACGGAACATCTCAGCCGTGCATCTCAATCACAGGATGTAAACATGAGCACCGCTATGCCGAGACCATGAAGGGTTCAGAACCGTTTGACGGAAAAACCTTTGTTGTTGCTTCAACTTTCATTACTCCTTCAAGTCATCAGATAAGAATCAGATTCCACAAGTAT
>CADAXH010000212.1 GCA_902791785.1 uncultured Ruminococcus sp.
CACCAAATAATACAAGTATCATTAACGTTCATTATATATCGTAAAGCCGATTATTTCAATCTTAGGCGATTAAATAAATTGTTATTAGCCATTATAATTTTATTATCTTATAGAAGACAGGAGTGTTGTGATGGCTGATAAAGATATAAATGCAGTGGCAATCGGAAAACGAATAACCGAATGTCGTAAAATGCTTGGACTAACCCAAGAAGAACTGGCAGAAAGAGGAGATATGACCACGCAGTTCGTTTCCTACGCTGAATCGGGCAAGCGAGTCATTCGTTCTGAGAATCTTCTAAAGTTGTCAAAAGCGCTCGAAGTAAGTGCCGATTACCTTTTGACAGGAGAAATCATTGATAAGGATATGTTTATCATGGCAGAGAAGCTTTCAAAGCTCTCTCCAAAACAGTTTAAATTTATTGAATCCATTGTCGATAAATGTGACGAAATTTTTAACTGATAACGGAATAAAGAATTAAGGCGGAATGATCATTATGACCACTCCGCCTTTTTATCTGTAGTGATGCGTTAGAAAAGAGGCTGTTTTTCAACCCATTTCTATATTCCGCTGTATTATACGTCATCAAATTCTTTACTTTGCCATTTTGCCAGCAAAAGATAATTCCAGCATTAATTCATTCTCAGACCTATGCTCTGAAGTTCTGGATTTCCGGCTCTCAACAAATCGCCTGACAACTGAGCTCCGTCACTGTTTTCACGGATATAACTATTCTCTATAAAACAAAACGTAACATTATATTCATCAACAGTGTTACGGCACATGATGTTGCCCTCCTGACCGGCAAGAAAGCCATCCATGTCTCCTACGATATCAGCAATTTGACTATATGTCATATCTGACGAAATGTTTTCATTCAGTTTTGCGCCATTCATGACAGATATTCCTGAGTAATTGCTATCACCTTCTTGTGCAACAAAAGCAAATCCCGGCAACTTGTTTTCATTATAGATATATGGGCATCCGTCACTGCTAAAGGCATTACTGAGCTGCAAATGATTTGCTTCATAATTGCCTCCCATAATATCAATAATTTCATTCAGGCTTTTACCGGCAAGCTCAACAGCTGTATAATCAAGCATCTCCGGCTCTGTTTCGATTTCCGTCTGATTTTCTGTCAAGGCTTCCGTTGTCTTTTCTGTTACAATCTCGGTTGACTTTTCTGTTACCTTTTCCGTTGATGCAGACGTAGCGCTCTGTGTTGTTGGATTGTCTGTCGAATCATTGGAGCTCGAGTTATTACCTGCGCAAGATGTCACGGAAAAACAAATTGTGCAGAGAACTGCAATCATTATCATTCTTTTCATCGAAATCTTCCTTTTCAAAAATGGTATTTCCGGATTAGTTCTCAACGCGTGTCAATGTTTCATCACAATTGAGCGCAACACGTCCGTTACCGTGTTCTTCCTCCACACAGAACAGATGGACAGAATCTTCCTGCAGCTTTATCGTTCCGTGACCCTTGCCGTTCCAACTGTCTGAATAATTAAACTCTATTTCGTCATTTATAATTTCACCGGTTACAAAAGCTTCTGCAACAGTCGCAATGTTTCCTTTATACAGCACAAACGTTACGGTGCTGCCGTTTATCTCCTTAAACTCTACATTTGTAGAAACGAGATGTTCCATATATATTTTGTAAGAGGTTTCATTATTCAGAATTTCATCGGGAATAGAATCTGGAATTTCCTTATACGACCATGTACCGAGATATGAGGAGTAATCCATTACAGCGGACGCTTCTGTTTCATATTCAGCAGTTTTTTTAGTTTCCGATTCTTCAGTTTTTTCTGCTGATCCTTCGGTAATCTTTTCCGTTGTTATTTCTGTTGGTTTCGTTACGGATGTTGCTTGCGTAGTGTCTTCCAGCGAGGTAGTTTCTTGTACCGTAGTGCTTTCGACAGTGACATCGGTCCTAGCATTCTGTCCGCCACACGCAGTTGTAGTTGCTACACACACACAAACCATTCCTATTATAAATATCTTTTTCACGGTAAGTCCCCTTCTTATAACAATATCTCTATTCAAACACCTTGAAGCATTGCTTTCAAAAAGTTGACAGAGCAAATTTCATTAACTTTTCTCTTAAATTTCTATGTCATCCATAGAACTAATCGGCTTTCAACAAAACGCGCTGAGATTTTGTGTTTAAGCTTTTTTGACTTAACACCGTTAACAAAAAATCGGATCATGACTCTATTATGAGTCCGGAAGCGGTTCTGTTTTTCTGTTATCAAAAATGCTCAATGAGCTCCGCCGCGTACATCTGAATCAT
>CADAXH010000213.1 GCA_902791785.1 uncultured Ruminococcus sp.
TTTAACTACTGTATTTTGTAGTTGTTTTCCCCAAAAGGTACTTTGTTCGGGTGAATCATAAATATGGTGGAAGCACCCATCCCGCATCCTTATACAAGGTCACTTGGATTAACAACATGGCGATTTCGAGCTCTTTGTATGCCTTTTTGAGCATGCTGACAGTAGTTTCTCTCATAAGAACAGATCCTAGATCTTCCTGATGCTTCATCTATGTCCCTGCTATTTACTGAGCAGTTGTACGGGCTGAGTACTGAGCTTTTTGTATGGCGACTGCGTAAAACAGCTTTCAGGGCAGCGCTTTCCGTTTCAAGTTGGCTAATGCGTCTTTCCTGGTCGTTAAGCATCTGCTGCGCTTGTTCTAACGACTGCACAGTATTTTCATACTGAGCCGGGGAAAGTGTTGTTTTTTCTCGGACCTCTGCGGGAATACAACGCTTACGGCCACACTAGCCACCTGTGGGAATAATCTCACCAGTTTCTGGATCAACACGCCCAAGATAAGGAACTGTAAAATATTATGTCATTTATAATCAACCTAGCTTATGTGTCGTTGCTTGTCAATAGCTATATTTTCGTACCCATTTGATGCCAAAGAACTCCTTTATTTACTGGAGATTGCAACTCAATGATGTGCTACGAAAGTGGAGTAAGATATGATACATCCTTTTAATTCCATTTCTTTAGTTCTGGTATGCATTTTTCTCCTTGCTTCCATATTGCTGAAAAAAAAGAGGCCTATTTCAGGTCCCTTTATTCAGTTAATTGAAAATAAATACTTTGAATTGACTTTTATAGTCGTCATTATGATCGTCAGCGCCGCATTGAGGCTGATCGGACTTGATACGCTGCCTGCAGGAATGAATCAGGATGAGGCCAGCATTGGTTATGACGCTTGGGCTCTGGCAAATTACGGCGTGGACAGAAACGGATATCACAATCCCGTATATCCTGTGGCATGGGGAGCCGGCCACGGACCATTTTATATGTATGTCGTCTCGGTTTTTATCAAAGTCTTCGGTAACAGTCTGTTTGTTTACCGTTTACCTCAGGCACTGCTCGGAATCCTTTCCATATATGTTTTTTATCTGCTGCTGAAGAAGATCGCTGATCGGTTTACAGCATATACAGGCGCACTGCTGCTGACCGTATCTCCATGGCATATCATGTCCTCACGTTGGGCATTGGATGCAAACCCGGCGCCGTTTCTCATTCTGATCGGGCTGTATTTCTTTGTAAGGGGTTGCAATAACAAAAAAACGGGGACATACGCTTTGGCAGGCATGTTTTTTTCTCTATCGCTTTATACTTATGCCTCAACATATATTGTTCTGCCTGTCATGCTGACTATACTTGTGATATATGCGTTGGCAAGACACTACATCACGATAAAACAGTTAATCATCAGCGGCCTTGTGTGCATGGCTGTCGCCCTGCCGCTTGCAGTATTCTGGATCATAAATATATTCAAGCTTCCCGAGATACATACCGCTTTATTCAGTGTACCGCGTCTTACGGCGATGCGTTCAAATTCGGTTTTTATCCCTTTGAATCGGCATATCTTTGGCAATGTGATCAGCAACGTTGGAAGCCTGTTCTCTCTTCTGTTCTCTTATCCCATCAAAGAAGTGATTAATGTAATTGATGGATTCAACATTATTTATGTATTTACATTTCCCCTTTTTCTGCTGGGCGGATTTCTGTCATTCAAACGTGCAGTCAGATTAAAGTCGACTGATTACGACTTTGTGATGTGCGCATGGTTTACAGGCAGCTTTCTTTTATCCATTCTGCTCCATCAAAATATCAATCGGATAAATGTGCTGTTTATCCCTGTCATCTATTTTGTGACTGTCGGGATCAGATTTCTTGCTGAAAAGCAGCGGGAAATGTGTGCCAATGTACTGTGTATGATACTTGCCGCAGCCGGATTGTTCGTTCAGTATTACACAGGTCCGGAATACAGGCATCAGATCGGATTTGAGTTCATGGATGGATATGGCGAGGCAGTGCGGTATGCCGATTCCCTGAACAAAAACATTGTGTATTGCGTCGATCAGTTTGACGATGAAAACGTACGCGGCGGATACGTTCTGCTAATGTATTACTGCGAGATTGATCCGGTTCTTTTCCACAAAACGGTACAGTATGATTATGTTGATTCCGAGTTCCGCAAGGCAAAGAGTTTTGACAGGTATCGATTTATTCTCCCGCAAAATATGCTGTCAGACGCATATCAGGAAGATGTTTTTGTCCTTCCGGCTGATTATGCCGGCAAGTTTGATTCGCGCTT
>CADAXH010000214.1 GCA_902791785.1 uncultured Ruminococcus sp.
TCAGATGTTCGCGATGCTGCTTTTCGTCTGTTATTGCGTCAATGTCGTAAAGCATTTTGGGATTTCTTGATGCTGTGACATCTATTTCATCAGCCAGGCGCACAAGCGCCGCCAGGTACGGAGTACATATTTCGTCACCATCCGGTGTCGGCAGTTCAATGGGATAAACATGCTCATCCAGCAAATCTGTTTTTCTGTGACCTCTGGATGTCTGAATAATCGCCTCCATGTGTTCTTTGCTCGGGAACTCGAACAGCTCCGCATATTTTCTTATAAAAAGACCTGAATACTCATTGTGAAAATCGCGTATCTGGTCTGCCTGTGTTGCATTGGGATGAAGCTCAAAATAGCTTCCGAAATCTATCTGTTTTGAAAAAGCTTCATAGTCTTTCTGGGTGATTCCCATGCCGCTGTCGTGGAAATAGCAGCTGAGAAGCAGCACGTAAAGCTCATCTTTGTCCAGTTTTTCAATCTGATCGCCTATAAGTCTCCTGCAGAAGTCTATAACCGTGATTGAATGCAGTTCCGAATGATCAGTATACTCCGGAAAAATGAGCTTGTAGTTGGACAGTATTCTCTGTAATGCAAACACGCAGTTGGTGAATCTCCTGTGGAGCTCAGGGTCAAGTTCCCTGAGACGGAACTCCAGGGCAAAACTGTTGTCCCCCATATTATCACCTCCTGCAAATCAGAATAATTCTAGGAAGATATTATCTCACAGCAAAGATAAAAATGCAATTGATAAATCTCCTGTTTTTGCATTTTCGCGCCTTGGTTCTCTACATGACTTCTTGCAGAAAAAAGCGCACAAATCACAAAAAAACTTGAAATTAATTCCGGAGAAGATATAATTTATCTGTTAGTGAAGAAATATTTTTGGGAGATTGTTATGAAGAAAGGCTACGTTAAAATCCTGGCACTGCTATTGGGAGTGCTCATTGCAGTATCATTTGTCGTCACCGGGTGTAAAAAAACACCTGCAACTCCGGAAGAAACAATCATTTACGAGACAACCGGAAAAGACAAAACAACAACCGAAGAGACAACTGCGGAAGAGACAACCACAAAATCAGGCACACCTTCGGCAAAACCAGTGACAGACACACTTATTCCCAAGCTTTTGGCTATTAAAGGCGTAAAAAGTGTGCTCAGTCTCAAATTGGATAAAACTAATGAGTATTTTGAAAAGAAATACATTGTGATATTCAACCAGCCTCTTGACTGGAACGATCCTTCAAAGGGAACTTTTCCGCAGAGAGTTGAAATCGGAATCCGCAAAGATGCAAAAGTCAACGCTATGCAGACAAACGGATACTTTCTCAATGATATTCTGTACAGCAAAGCTCTGCTTGGAGACGACGCACCAGAAACAGTTAAAATCCTCGATGCCAACTTCATAAACGTCGAACATCGCTTCTTCGGAAAATCATGTCCCAAGGATTTGTCCTTCGACGACACAAAGTACTGGGAATACATGACTGCCGAGAATTCCGCAAAAGACTTCCACTCAGTCTACACTGCTCTTTCAGGAATACTTGGGGACGACTGGATTTCCTTCGGAGCCAGCAGAGGCGGACTAATGACAAACCTGTACGGCTACTTTTTCCCTGATGACATGAGAGCTTATGTTTCGTACGTGGCCCCCTGCTCAACAGAACTGAATGACGAACGCATGTACGATTTTGTATATACCGAAATCGGAAACATTACTTACGGCGAGGAGCAGGCAAAAATAATGCGAGACACTGTGACCGCATTCCAGGTAGAACTGATGAAAAACAAAAAGGAACTTCTTGCCATTTATCCCGAGAAACTTACCACTTATTTGTTCAGAGACTACACCACACTGACGAGACTGTTTGATGTGAATGTTCTGGAATTTGCAATTCAGTTCTGGCAGTATGGCCAGTCGACTGTTGATGAGCTGAACCAGGTCTTGAGCCTGCCCGATTCGAATGCTGATGAACACAAAGCAAAACTTGAACAGGAACTGAATCTTTTGGTAAAGGTCATGGATCCTGAAGAGTGGGCGTGCAATTCACCATTCTGGCCTTACTACGCAAGCGTAGCCATTGATGCAGGGCTTTATCATTACAATTTCTCCTACCTGAGAAACGCACTTAAGGAAGCAGGTATCGAATCAAATCTTTCAATTACTCCGGACGAGGAACCCACGCTTCTGGAAAATCTTATGTTCACAAAAGAACAGAAGGATTTTCTCAATTACAACGGCAGCATTTTCACTTCAATGATAAAATCAATGAAGACAACAAAAGCAAATCACAT
>CADAXH010000215.1 GCA_902791785.1 uncultured Ruminococcus sp.
GTCATAACTCTGGGTTCAAAGACCACTGAATCAGTTGAGACTGAGAGCGAAAAAACTACTACAGTTACCGATAAGACAACAGAAACAACAAACGAGACAACAATACCGGGAACAACATCTCAGTCTGAAACCGAAACCACAAGCAAAAACGTGGAGACGAAGGATACAACAATAGTTGATCCAACTACTGAGACAACAACAAAGGAAGAAATAACAACCAAGGAAACAACCCCGCCGGAAACAACCACAAAGGATCCGAGCGTTACAACTGAAGAAACTACGAGAGAAGATCCTTTTGAACAGTTTACAGACGTTGAATGTGCTCTGACTTTCTACGCAGATGCAGTTATGGGCAAGAGAATTGAAGAACCGTCACCGTACATTCTGATAAATGCTTACTATGATGTCGACAAGAGAGTATTTGTGGAAGACGAAGTACATTCTTTATCAGATTGGCTGGATTTACTCAATGACGACTCAAAGAGATCGGTTGCTTTTGAAAAAGCTCCGTTACTAAAAATTTCAAAAAAGGTAGTAATAGAGTACCAGGAAACTGCAACATCTGCAACGCAGGATCCGGGAACAGCCATTATTTCATCAATTGCTGCATATGGGTACGAGAGCCCTTATCCGGTTACCGAATATAAATATATCTCAAACGGAGACGGCATCGAGGAACTGGATTTCACAAATCTTGTTGGCACCGGACTTTCAGATGTGTATCTTGTTGTAAAACTGACTCAGTTCGGAAGCACATACAGGGTTCAGGGTGATTTCAAGACTGAATATGTTGACTACTATGCAATAGTTCATGTACAGATTGTTGAATAATCAAATGCAATAACAACCGTCGCCCGGCGTTCTGCCGGGCGATTTTACTTGCACAAAAATGATAGAAAATACAATTTTTGCATTGATTTTTATTCTTCGCGGTATTATACTATTTCAGTTATTTTATCTAGATTAAAGGATATTCTTATGAAAAGAGAAGATTTAAGAAATATTGCTATCATTGCTCACGTAGACCACGGCAAGACAACACTTGTCGATGAGATGCTGAAACAGGGCGGTGTCTTCAGAGAGAATCAGGATGTTGAAGAGAGAGTAATGGACTCAAACGCAATCGAGCGTGAAAGAGGCATTACAATTCTTGCCAAAAACACAGCCATCCACTATAAAGGCGTAAAAATCAACATAGTAGATACTCCCGGACACGCAGATTTCGGCGGCGAAGTTGAGAGAATACTCAAGATGGTTAACGGAGTCATCCTCCTGGTTGACGCAGCTGAAGGCCCGATGCCTCAGACAAGATTTGTTCTTTCAAAAGCGCTTGAACTTAATCACCCGGTAATAGTTGTCGTCAACAAGATTGACAGACCTGACGCAAGACTTGACGAAGTAGGTGACGAAGTTCTTGAACTGCTGCTTGATTTGAATGCGAGCGACAGCCAGTTTGATTCACCTATGCTCTGGTGTTCAGGAAGGGAAGGAACTGCCTCATATTCTCCTTATGAGAAAGGAACGGACCTGAAGCCGCTGTTCGATACAATACTCGAATACATTCCTGCTCCGGAAGGCGAAGTTGATGCTCCGATGCAGATGCTTGTTTCATCCATAGACTACAACGACTACGTAGGAAGAATAGGCATAGGAAGAGTTGAGAGAGGTGTCATAAAGACAAACATGGAAGCCATGATATCCAACTTCCACACACCTGATGTTCCTCCGAGAAAAACAAAGATTGTAAGCCTCATGCAGATTGAAGGACTTCAGAGAGTCAATGTCAACGAAGCGAAGATGGGAGACATCGTATGCTTCTCAGGCGCTTCAGACATCACAATCGGCGATACGATCACATCAGTAGATAAAGTTGAACCGCTTGAATTCGTCAAGGTATCCGAGCCTACAATGGAAATGACTTTCTCTGTCAACGACAGTCCTTTTGCCGGTCAGGACGGAAAATTCGTCACATCGAGACAGCTTCGTGACAGACTTTACAGAGAGCTTCTTAAAGACGTTTCTCTCAGAGTTAGGGACGGAGACACCACAGACAGCTTTATCGTGTCAGGAAGAGGCGAAATGCACCTTTCAATTCTTATTGAAACAATGAGAAGAGAAGGATACGAACTCAATGTCAGCACTCCGAGGGTTCTGTTCAAGGAAATAGACGGAAAACGCTGTGAACCTATAGAAAGACTTGAAATTGACGTTCCGAATGATTACTGCGGAACCGTTATGGAAAAACTCGGTGCAAGAAAAGCAGATATAGTAAATATGGGTCCGAG
>CADAXH010000216.1 GCA_902791785.1 uncultured Ruminococcus sp.
AGGTCGCCAGTTCAATTCTGGCTAGTAGCTCCATATCTTGTCTGACAGCCGACACATTTTTGTCGGTTGTCTTCTTTTTTGCCTTGTTCAATCTGATTCTTGTCAATATTTTTCGTATATGATATAATCCAAGTAATAATTTTTGCTGAGAAAGGCTGCATAAAAAATGAAGAAAAATCAACTCGTAAAAGTCTTGTCTCTTGTCATGCTGATTGCATTATTGTTTTCGGTAATCAGCTCATGTGCAGGAAACAAAGCTGAAGCTCCGAAAATATCGGACATCAAAATTGAATCAACACAGGACAATCTGACAACTTATCTGGTTACGTTTGAAGACGGATCGACCACCAAAGTCTTCTCCGTTCCTTCAGGAACCAGCGGCGACAAAATTACAATCGGTGAAAACGGCAATTTTTATATAAACGGAGTTGACACCGGAATCAGTTCAAAAAAGGATCCTGGACCGGAGCAGCCCGCTCCCAAAGTTTGGAAATCAACAACTGTTCCGCTTTACAACATTTCTTCCCTTCCGTATGACTCAAATGATTCTCGTTATTACGACGAAGAAAAAGAACTGTCGGAATTCAAAGTCGGCGATATTCAATTCATTTACGCAGAAGGTGAAAAAGAAATACTGTATACCACACTTGAATCTTACTCATCTTTTTTCGCAAAAGACCTGAAAGAAGGATGTTCAAGCAAAGTTACCCAGTCGGGATCATCTTCAACCTGGACCATGGTTGACAAAGACGGAAAAGACGCATATCTTCTGACAATAGATTTCGACAAAAAAACCATTTCCACATGGGGTGACAGCGAGAAAACAATCCAATCGTTTGATCTGAAAAACACTCTGATGGAAAACCTGATATTAACACCTACTGAAATTGAAAACCCGGAAAAAGAAACAGTATACTCCTTTGCGGATTACGGATTGGATGTTGTTTCATTTGAAGGAAAGAATTACGTTCCACTCGGTCTTGTCAACCTCCAGGTTCAGCATGACATTCAGCGTTCTTTCTTATATTCTTCAAAAGAAAACATTCTGATTGAATATCAGAACGAGGAGCAAATTGATTCGACTTTCAAATTCGGAACCTTCTACGGTGTGGTGGCAACCACGAAAAAAATAATGATCGAATCAATGAAACAATATAACGTAGGCGAAAATGCAGAAGCAAGATTAATCCTGCCGAAATATATGCTTGAATACACCAAAAATCTCGTACTGTACCTGATGGACAACTATTACGGACTTGCAAGCGTTCTTGGATATAAGAGCATGTCTGACTACATCAACAACACTGTATATGCAGACAAGTTCACATCAGACGATCCAGAGGAACGTGCAAAAGCATATGCAACTTTGTTATCGCTTCTCAATGATGCACACACATCATTCTCAGGTTCACAATACTTAAGTGAAAATACTGGCATACTTGGAACAAGATATTACCAGACACTGCTTGGCGACAGAATTTCAACCAATTCGATACTCACTGCTCTCAGAAAAGAAGAAGTTCAAAAAGCCGGTGAAGATGCTACAATCAATACCGTACGCTACAGCAAGGACGGAAAAGTGGCATACTTCTCATTCGATGACTTCAATGTTGGTAAGTATTACGAAGGATCCACTCTCTCAGATAGTCAGAAACTTGTTGACACTTTCAGCATTTTTGTAAACAACCTCAATGAAATAAGAAATTACAACAGAGCTGAAGGCGCTGAAAAAGGATCCGTTGAAACTGTAGTAATCGATGATTCTTTAAATGGCGGCGGATACGTAGCCGTTATGGGAAAACTTCTCGCCCTCATGACGAAAAACAACAGTGCCGACATTTATTTCAAAAACAGCAACAGCGGCGTAGTTACAAAATACAACTTCAGAGTTGACTCAAACAAAGACGGAGAGTATGATGAAAAGGACTGTTTTGGTCAGTATTTCAGATTCGTGATCATCACAACGCCTTATTCATTCTCTTGCGGAAACGCATTTCCTTTCTATGCTTTACGTATGGGAGTTGCTTCAATTGCCGGATACAAATCCGGAGGCGGAGAATGCACAGTCGAATCAGTTCTTCTTCCTTTCGGTCAGTCATTGAATCATTCATCTGTTAACCACATAGGATGGTATGATGAAGAGACAAAGACATTTGAAGGCGATGAGAACGGCGCCAATCCGAGCATTATTGTCGATTTCAATTTCTATGACATTGAAAAAATGGCAGAAAAAATAAATCAGACTTTCAAACCAAAAACAAATTAAAGGCGGACTATTA
>CADAXH010000217.1 GCA_902791785.1 uncultured Ruminococcus sp.
ACTGAGGATTGCAGACGAAATATCTTTGTGCGATGAAAACAACTCCGGATACGTTACATGCCCATGTTCTCGCGCTTTCTCGCCAATCCTGTTTCCTGTTATAATACTCGTTTTTGCAATAAGCTCAATTGCGAAGGGGACTCCAAAAGAGTAATCGTCTTCGATGAACCGAACTGCCAAGCGCGTCTTTGCATCGATTGGAACGGCGGAATAGTTAGCCCAAAGACATAATGCGTTTAAAAGGCTGTCTTTTGGAGAATTAGATGTATGGTATTCTCTATGCACTTTACAAAGCTTATATAATACTCTGCAGGCGCGGATAGCTGTATCTTCGACCATAACAAGCTTATCCAAGGCCCAAAGCACATTCTGATAGCTGCTTGACCAACTGTCAGCTTCACTGAATGCTTGAAATACAACGCCTTGCTCCGCTTCAGACTCGATAAAGCTCATTGTTTCAAAAGGAGCAGCCTCAGCAAGGTGCGATAATGATTTGAATACAGCCTCTTTGCAGCCAGGAAGCTTTGCATATTCAAGGATAGCCTTGACCCGACTGTCGATTACAGTTTTATCGGAACCAGTCTCCCTGAAATATATGTAATTGAAAATCAGCCGTTGAATTATAGATGCCTTCGGTTGCGATAAATACTCATCGACATCTCGACATTCAGTTAACAGGGCAATCAGTGTGTCGTGCATTCTGGATGACATTGCATCAGCCGTATCAATTTGAAGTGTCATCCATGCTTCCTCATAGTTTACAACAAGATAGCAATCGCCAACTCTCTTGATTGGAGCATCTTCCATCCGCAGGAACGATTCGTATTTGCTCTCTAAATCCGAATAAGTACCGGCTGATATCATTTCCAGAACACGCTTCTCTAAATCGTTTTCTGTGCTGAATTGGCGAAGGAAAACAATAGGATAAAGCGACTCGACCCCTGGAGCATCTACCCATCCGGGGAGTGAATTTGCAGTATTGCCAGGAATACGCCGAATCAAAGACAAAAGATTGCCATGCGTAAATGAATAGCATTCACTTGCTTGCACGCTAGGTAAGCCCATTTCACACAATGCTTTCGTAAACTGAGATTTCCAAAGAGCAGGTAAGACTATCATGTCGGAAGATGCAGGGTTTTCCTTCGAATAGCATACTATGGTGTTGTTTTCGTCGGAGACTTGCCCAGAGAACGGAAATGACAACAAAAAAGTTTTGTTCTTGTGAAATCTTATAAGTTCCAGGTATGTGCTCTCATTATTGACGACAATGACCCGATTGCTGGTTTCTGGATCCTTCAATAAAGCTGAAAGGCAAAAACCATATGCGTCAAAATAGGTCTCCGCTCTAACTCTGCACATCTTTTGTCCAAGTTTGTCCTTGAACTCTGACACCTCATCTTGACGTCCTTCCAAAAACATTGAAGCCGTCAGCTGTGGATTTGTTTGGTTTGAAAAAGACTCCCACGCACCTGCTACAGAAGAAAAACTTAGTTTTTTCCCTTCCCCGAATTGCTCAAATAGCCATGCACACACTGCTGGCTCGGAGTTTATCCAGTCACACAGGACAGAAGCATCATAAACATGGACACCCAGCCAGGCGTCTTTGTGTTCAGATTCCCATTTTGAAATTGACATTCCTTGATTATCATAGGCCCATATTCTAGGGATGACCAAGTAGAATGTCGTCGTTGATTTGTCAATTCCGAGAGGATTGTTTGTTCGCTTTTGGTAGTCTTCATTTATCTTGCTTAACGAATCGGCATTTGTGCCAAACTCCCAAACACTCTTCCCGGCTGCAAAATAAGGAGTCTGCTCTTGGCTCTCGACAATTCCGTCAAATCCAGGCGCCCAAACATCGTCATTTCCCGGCATCCGTATGTTGGAAACACTCTGACAATTGCTCAGAATAAGCCTCTTTACCAATTCTGGAAACAGACCTTCAAACTTTCGCTTATCCTGTTCAAAAATCGTTTAACAATTCCACTTGTAATGAAGCTCATCTTTTTCACCCTTCTACTCTGCTGGAACCATCGCATAACTACTACGATTCACAACCATTGATTCTTTTGGAAAGAATGTTATCAATCAACTGTGTTTTTCATGCTTTTTGCAGAAAGAATATCAATTTGCATCTGCAGCTCCGCAATTATACCTTGATTAGATACAGATGAGAAGGGCATGGAACTGACAACAAGGCGTGCAGATGTCACAGCTGCAACTTCCGCGTCTGTTTGCCGGAGCTCAACAATCTTTTTTATTGCTTGATCT
>CADAXH010000218.1 GCA_902791785.1 uncultured Ruminococcus sp.
TTATATGTTGTTAAATAATTACACTCCTGAATAAGCAGCAAATCCGCCGTCAACTGGAACTACAACCCCGTTAACGAATCCGGAACTGTTGTTGTCAAGCAGCCAAAGAAGAGTACCTGTCAAATCGTCTGTTGTTCCGAATCTTCCCATTGGTGTATGAGAAATAATTTTCTGGCTTCTCGGAGTGAGTGAGCCGTCGGGATTAATCAGCATGTTTTTGTTCTGATTTGTGACAAAGAATCCCGGAGCAATTGCATTTACTCTTATGCCAACCTTGGAGAAGTGAACTGCGAGCCACTGTGTGAAGTTGGATACAGCTGCTTTTGCGCCTGAATATGCAGGTATCTTTGTGAGTGGGCGGAAAGCATTCATGCTTGAAACATTGAGAATGACAGCGCCTTCTTTTTTAGCCATGTCTTTTGCAAATACCTGAGTGGGAATCAAAGTGCCGAGGAAGTTGAGATTGAAAACGAATTCAATGCTCTTTGGATCAAGATCAAAGAACGTTACAAGATCATCTTTTCCGTCTATATCTTCCGGATCGAGATATTCTTTTGTCGTTGTGCCTTTCGGATTGTTTCCGCCTGCACCATTCAAAAGAATGTCGCATGTTCCGAATTTTTCTGCGATCAGGTCGCGTCCTCTCTGGACACTTTCTCTGTCAAGAACATTCATTTCGACAGCAACAGCCTGACCACCATTTGCGCAGATTCTGTCAGCCACTACTTTTGCTGCATCCAGTCTGAGGTCGCACACAGCAACTTTTGCTCCGCATTCTGCGATTACTTCAGCAAATCCTGAGCAGAGAACACCGCCTGCTCCTGTAACTACTGCAACTTTGTCCTTAAGATCAATTTTAAATGGTAATTTCATATCTTACACTCCTTTTTCCTGTGCGATATTGATTTCATTAATTATTTTCAGTAAAGCCTGCGGCTTTTCAGCCATGTATTGTGATCCCGCTTTTTTAAGGATGTCCCGATCGACATATCCCCATGCTACATTCAGGCTTATCATGCCTGCATTCTTTGCTGTCATAACGTCAACGTCCGAGTCTCCTATGAATACTGTTTCGTCAGGTTTTGCCCCGTATCTAGAAGCTATATCCAGTGGTCCAGTCGGGTCCGGTTTGAAAGGATAAATTCCTGTTCCTATGCACTCATTGAATATTCCGGAAAAATATTTTTCCATAATCCAGTTGACCCTGATGTTGTCTTTGTTTGAAAAGACAACGAGCGAGATACCCGCATCACGCATCTTCTGCATTTCTTCCCTTATTCCTTCATAAGGAGTCGAACCTTCAACGCAGCACTTGCTGTATTCTTCCAGGTACATCCTTATTGCCTCGTCCAGGTTGTCCTTCAGCGGTGTATCCTCGATAAGGTGACCAACAAATCCGGGAGTAGCATTGCTAATGCATTCAAGTATCTTCTTTTCGGTTATGTCTTCACAACCTATTTTTCTTCTGACGGCATTTATTCCCATCATCATACCGGGGATTGTATACGCAAGTGTGCCGTCCAGATCTACAATTGCAAGTTTAATCATATGTTAATTCCTTTACGGATATATATTGTATCATTCACGCGTTTTTTTGTCCATAAATTGACACAAAAAAAGTTATTTGTTACAATTACTTCATCTTATATATATAAGGATTTGACGATGGATACTCATGTATATTATTCAAATATGATCAGTAGTGTAAGTCAGCAGCTTGACACGTCTCTTGTTTATCCATATAAAGTCAGTTCTTTTGAAGAGACGAGAAGCGAATACAGAAAAAGTGAGATATATTCCGCGAGTGTTTTATTAAGAAAAGTCCTCTTTAAGCATTTCGGAAAAGATTTTGAAATATATGTGGACGAGTGCGGAAAACCTCATGCTTTGAATGACGAAGTCTTTTTCAATATTTCCCACAGCAACGGCATGGTTATGGTTGCCTTGAGCGGCTGCAGAGTCGGGTGCGACATCCAGTGCATGCGATAATCTTGCAAGAAGGTTTTTTTCAGAAAAAGAGCATAAAAATATCACAAAAAGCCACGAAAAGGCACAATTATTCTATAAATACTGGACTTACAGGGAAAGTTATTGTAAAATGAATGGTGCGGGACTGGCAAAGCTCAACAGCAGAATAGTCATAGACGGAGAAGAAATCTGTCTTGACGGGGAAAAAGTAGATTGCCATGTCACCGGAGGAATAATTAACAATAATTACTGCTATTCCGTATGTACAGAAAAAAATACCGAAGTACATCTGGAACAGGTTGATATATAAAAGGTGAATATGGAAATCGTATTTGCGTCTACAACAAGCAGATGCTCGTATTGTGGTTCGAAAGGGAAAACAGGCCGAGAGTTTCTCTGATACAATGCTTTTCTCCGGACATTACCATAAACGGAGAAAAGGTATTGTCAAAAAGCAAAAAGGAAATCAAAAGATTACTGAGAAAAAACGGCTTTGACAAATACGAAGAAATCGACGAGTTCACGGACGAAGTATTATTTTATGAAGATATGTCGGCTTGGTTCAATTTCAAGTTTGACAAGCTGATATATATAGAATTCTCGATGCTGGTCTCAGGTGATGACATCTACTGGCCTTACATCGAATAAAGAATTCAATATTAAAAAATCCAAGGAGCAAATTCTTATGAAAAAGGTAATTGCGTTTTTGCTTGTAGCTATTATGGTAGTTGCTTTGGTTGCATGCGGCGGTAAAAAAACAGATACTACAACAGCCAAAGAAACAACAGAAACAACTGCAACAGAAAAACAGACGACAGCTGAAACAACAACTGCTACAGAAAAAGTTACAACAGTTGAAACAACAACTGCTACAGAAAAAGATACAACAGCTGAAACTACAACTGTTGAAACAACCACAACTGAAGAAGTTACAACAACTGAAGAAGTTACAACAACAGTTGAAGAAACTACAAGTGCTGTAGTTATCGAAGTAAATCCGAATGATCCGAAATCCGTTCTCTCAGCTGCATATCAGCTCGAACCAAATGAAGTTCTCAGCGGAACATACACACTTGAAGGTGTTGTTACAAAAATCATCACTGCATACAATACTCAGTATAAGAATGTCACATTCACAATAGTTGTAGGCGGAGACACAACAAAACCGATTGACGCATACAGAGCTCAGGGCGAAGGCGCAGATACAGTTAAAGTAGGCGATACAGTAAAAGTTACCGGTACAATCAAGAACTACAAGGGTACAATCGAATTTGACGCAGGATGCAGCATGGTTATAACAAATGCTGTCGTAATCAAGCTTACAGCTGCTCAGAAGGCTCTCCAGGAAGCCGGATATGACCCGATGCAGTATGATTTGCTCCCTGTTGAATATGTACTCCAGGGCTACTGGCAGTCAAACAGAAAAGATGCAACCCAGATTACAAAGATCATCTCAGCAGACAACCCGCTCGAAGCAGCTTCAATCTACACAAGATTTGCATGCTCAAACAAGATGTATACAAAAGATGAACTTCCTGTAGGATCTGTCATCGTACTTCTCAACAGCGGTCTCCAGTACAGACCTGAAGGCTGGGTAAATCTCACAACACCGACAACAGACGCAGCTCGTCCGGGCAACGTAACAAAGAAAGTTGTTCTTTGCGATGAAGCTTGGTGGGGATCATTCACATACAGAGCATTCAACATTTCAAAGACTGAAACAGCTCAGTTCACAGCTGAAGATGTAGAAGCTCTCGAATTCGATTTCGCAATATTTGTTCCGAAAAAATAATCGGTAGAAAATAATTCACTGTTTACGGAGGAGTTATGGAAAAGAAGAGACAACTTGTACTGATTGTGGCAATTGTCGCACTCGTTACTGCCATAGTGATGCTTGTGACCCTTGCCGTCCTGTCGTCTTACAGAAGCAAAACTGCTGCAAGCAATGAAGGCATCAATCAGAAAATGAGTGAAATGATTGAAAAGAACAAGGATGAAATAGAGAGACTTAAAAATCCGGGTGCGTCAACTGTTGAAGAGCTGACGAAGGCTATTTCCGATGCGGTTCAGAAGACTGTTGAAGAGAATACACCGGATACAGAAGTCAATGTGTCTTTTGACGAAGACGAACTCACTTCAAAGATTTCTGCTGCAGTTGACAAAGCATGCAAGGAAGCTACAAGTGACGCTGTAAAGGAAATCTCAGCTGAAGATGTCCGCCTTGCCATAGAGTCGGCCGTCAAGAACACAGGTTCACTGTCATATAATCAGGTTGAAAGAATCACCATGAACACAATGGCCAAATTCACATTCAACATTGCAAAGAGAAATGACGTCAAAGA
>CADAXH010000219.1 GCA_902791785.1 uncultured Ruminococcus sp.
GAAAAGATCTATATCGGGGTTTACGCCCGGAAAGATGAGCTTCCACAGATGTTTTACCCCAATGAGAAGTTTCGTCAGCTTTTTCCATCTCTCTGGGAAAAGCGATATGGTGATAAGCTTGTTGCAAAACATATCATTGGTATAGGAATTTATGAGATTACACTCGGGATCGGTCACGCTACTGGTTTGTATCGTTCAATACATGATTCTTTCGGACCTTTTTACGGAAATTTGATACTTGATTATTCAATGTGTTCAATTATGAATTACAAAAATGTGGCTTATCTGTTTAAACCTGCTATGGAGAATACCTTTCTCTTTTCCAAAGACAGGATGGATGATGATAAGCTGAGTGATGTTTTCTCGAAAAAGATCACCCATGAAATGATTGAGGAGTTCAAAGCCAGATGGGTACGCAATTGCGTTGATCTGGGCATCAATGAGGTTTGGCTGAGTATTGACGGCTCGAATAGTAATTATGAATCTGCAAATAGTAACGTATCCCAGAAAGGGAAAGCCAAAAGTCGAAAGAATGTTGAAATCGTCAGTTACATCTGGGCCGTGTCAGCAAAAGATGGTTTACCGGTGACATTTGCCGTTAATGACGGAAGTACCTCAGATAGCAAAGCTTTTGACGAGATTATCACCTTTTTGTCTGCCTATGGCATCAAGGTGAAAGGTGTCATATTGGATAAGGGATTCCTTACCATTACAGTGCTGAGGAAAATCATGGCTGCCAGGTATGATTTCGTAGTAAATCTCAAAGAGGATTCCCACGGAACCAAGAGCATGCTCGAAGACTATGGAAAAGAGATTTACTGGAATATTGAACATCTGGCCGGCAAAGGCGGTTTGTTTGGCATAGTCAGTGAAAAACCGAGAAAAATTTTTCAAAAGTATCCTGAAGAAGCATATATTGCTTTATACTTTGATGGCAAGAATGGCTCTGAACGAAAGATAACACTGGCCGACAAAATAGACACTGAGATCGTAAGAATCGAAGCCATAATCGCAAATGGGGAAAAACCTTCTGTCAGTAAAGAGATGACACGATATCTTTCAGTAATAGAGACAGTAGAGTCCCCATCTGCTGCAGAGAATTCGGCAAATGAAAATGAGAAAAAAGACACTGCAGAGAAAACAAACTTTGGCAAAGACAAAGATATATCTGTAGATGTCCATAACAAGAAATTCAACTTATCAGCAAATAAGAAAAATGGTGAAGCTGACTTCTGGTCGAAAGGTTTTTGTGCACTTGCCAGTTCAACGAAAATGACTGCGCGTGAGATGAATATGGTCTACCATATCCGGGATGCTTCAGAAAAGCAGTTTATGATCTGCAAGACCATGCTTGGTTTTTCGGTATTACGAGCACATAGTGACAAAGGGATCGAAGCAAGAGAAGTGATATGTTTTATAGCTTCGGTTATTCGCAATCGAATTTCGGTTTATTGCAAATGTCATGGCCTGAAGACAGCCCGAATCATTGAAGATATTGACAACAAGCTTTTCTTACTCCTCAACAGTAGCGGCGGATATAGTCTTGTGAACAAACTAACAGATAATCAGAAGAAGGTTCTGAATGACGTGGGTGTTGGAGAATCAGATATCTCGGCAATCGCAGGAGAAGTCTGCTTTCGTATACGCAAAGCAGGCAAAGGGATCTCTCAATTCCACGATTCACCAGAAGAGATCCGCAAACGAAATAAGGAGGGTCAAAAAGAAGAGCCAGGTAAGACAAACAAAGCTCCTACAACAAGCAGTATCAATGATGTAACACATGAACCCCGGAAGGTTGGCCGCCCACCTGGAAGGAAGAACGATCGGACGCTGAAGAGGGAAGCGGCAAACGGCAGTATTGATTCTGAAAAACGGAAAGTTGGACGGCCTAAAGGAAGAAAAAATGACAGTACACTGGAAAGAGAAGCCAGAGAAAGAGCTTCTGGTCTTACTCCGCCTGAAAAAAGACCAAGAGGGCGGCCTTTAGGAAGGAAGGATTCAAAGCCGAGAAAAAGGAGAACGAAAGCAGAACTAAATGCATTAAGAAATACTGCTGTCTAAATAGCAAAATGAGATAAGTACAAGAGTTGCAGGACGATATCATCCTGCAACTCGACAGGACGTCTCATGTGAACGCCCTGAACATCTGATACGGCGGTTATAAAAACACAAAAAATATTCTAAAAAAACCATCTCATTTTGCCCGGAATTTACGTTTACATATGTCTTTCCTAACATCATCATCTATTTCAGCACAT
>CADAXH010000220.1 GCA_902791785.1 uncultured Ruminococcus sp.
TACCATGTATACCGGACTTGCCGAATTACTGAAGAAAAAGACAACTGCGTCGACGGAGATACGGGGTGCGAACCCCTGTGATTGTTACGCTTCAATTAAATTTGACCTGTGGCGTCTGATAAGATAGACTTTTTTCGTTACTTTTACTATAATCCGGACTTTGACAGAAGAAACGGCACGAGCCCAACAGAGAGACGGGTTCGTGCCGTATCAGCAAGTGCACAATGCGGAGGAATTATCTGGAGACGGAAAGAAAATTTTTCATCTGTCTGTCTGAAATAATCTGTGCATCGATCGGAAGAGAAAAAACCTCGCTGAGGTGCTGCAGAACAGAAGATGGCTGGAAAGCGGGAATGTAACCAAAGCCTTTCAGATGAACCATATGAAAAGAACGAAGAGCTTCAAGCAGCTGTTCCGTGGTGAAATCCCGAAAGCCTTTGTCCCTGAGTGATTTTTCGACATATTTCAGCAGGATCAGCGAAAGCGCACACAGCAGGAAATGCGCTTTGATTCTGTTTTCCCTGGAAAGATAAACCGGCCTGCTCCTGAATTCGGTTTTCATGTCACGAAAGCAATCTTCGATTTGCCAGCGCATATGGTTGATGCGAAGGATTTCCAGCGTGTCTACTCCTTCCGGATGTTCGTCGCTGGGAGCAAACAGATTGGTGCAAACCCCATAGAATCCGTCAAACCTTTCTTCTCTGGCAATGGCTTCGGTATCAAGATTCAATTGTTTGACAGAGGAAACTTCTCCTTCCTCTGTAAAGAAGCTCATTTGGATCAGTCTTTTGTAATCAGTTTGTCTGTTATGATCCATGTCTCCCGGATGCTTCGTAACTGTTTTCACTGCCCGGTCAATCTGACGCTGTCTCACTTTTCTCTGGTAATCTTTTGACCGGACAGAATAAGTGACGATGAATCGCTGCGGTAACCCGTTAATGTCAACCGTCTGCTCTTTGTAAAAGATACTGTCCCGATATTGCAATTCGTCGATTTTACTGATGTCATACAGCTTTCCTGAACGATCCTCTTTGTTCTTCCACCCCTTCGGCTCCAGCGCCCATTCCTGGACCGGCGCAGACAGTGTCTTCAGAGACTGCGTGACGACATATCTTCTTTCTTTGCGGCTGTTGAATATCCGGTTGTCCCTGGAGGCAAGTCCTGAATCGGTGCATACGATAAACCGACTCAGATCAAAATCTTTCAGGATTGTTTCTTCCAACGGTTTCATCGATTTCTGTTCGCTCTGATTCCCGGGAAACACACTTACCGCAAGTGGGATTCCATCCCCATCGATAAACATTCCCATCTGAACAATCGGATTCGGCCTGTTTTCTTTGCTGTGCCCGTAACGCCGGAACTCATCTTCTTCCTCGATCTCAAAAAAGAAGTTCGTGCAGTCATAATACAGTACGTCCGTGTTCCGTGAGAAAACTTTTTCTGTGCTTTTATAAACAAGTTCCTGTATCAGATCCGTTTTCTCCGCAAACAAGTCCAGCGCCCGATACACCTGATGCAGCTGATATCTTTCTTCCCGCACACCGGGAAGATAATTCTTCGCCGCTTCCCAGCTGGCTTTCTTGGATCCGGGATTGATAATACGTGTATATAAAAGCATTTGAAGGATCCCATTCAGTGGAAGATCGTGATTTGTTCCTTCTTTCAGTTTCCCTGACAGCTTATTCCATCCGAGCCGGTAAAACATTTTCTGCAGAAATACATGACCTGCTTCATAATATGCGCGATTGCTCTCAGCTGTATTGCTCCTTGTGGAAAGCTCCAATACCACGCTTTCTTCCTGCTGCTCTTTTTCCTTTTTTGTGAGCTCCTGAACGTATTTTTTTGCCCATTGATAGGGATCTTTTCCGTTCGCCTTCTCCGTTACCTGTTTTAACGTGCCCAGTTTTTCGTATACGATATTTGTTCTTTTCCCCTTCTCATTTACAGAGCGTATTACATAAAATGATTCCGCATTTTTTGATTTGCTGATCTGCAGTCTCATCCTTCCTTCCTCCTTTCTGGTCCCCTGTTATTATAACACATTGTTGCACATTGTGCAACTGTAAATATCAAAAATTTGACAAAAAAATTGAAGCCCTGTACGGCTTCTCCCTTTCTCATCCTCTCTCAAACTGTCAAACTACCGCAAGAACCTACCATGTATACCGGACTTGCCGAATTACTGAAGAAAAAGACAACTGCGTCGACGGAGATACGGGGTGCGAACCCCTGTGATT
>CADAXH010000221.1 GCA_902791785.1 uncultured Ruminococcus sp.
GAAAAGAACTTTCTCGACACCTTCAAGATCCGTAGCAAGCTGCGCCGTCTTGAATGAAGTAAGCGTCTTCCCACTTCCTGTGGTGTGCCATATGTACCCTCCCCCTTTGATCGTTCCGCCATATTTGTAGTTTATTGCTATCTGGATACGGTTCAGGATACGTTCTGTCGCAGCTATCTGATACGGTCTCATGACAAGCAACAGTTCTTCCGATGTGAATACGCAGTATTTCGTAAGGATGTTCAGAAGGACGTGCTTTGAAAAGAATGTTTTTGTAAAGTCGACAAGATCAAGTATGACGTTGTTGTTCGCATCAGCCCAATACGAAGTGAACTCGAAGCTGTTACTCGTCTTCTTCGTCTTGTTTCTTGATGCTGTCATTTCTTTGATATGACTGTCTCTGGTTGTATTTGAATAATACTTTGTGTTCGTACCGTTCGATATGACGAATATCTGCACATACTCAAACAGACCGGATCCAGCCCAGAACGAATCCCTCTGGTAGCGGTTGATCTGGTTGAATGCCTCTTTGATCCTGACACCTCTCCTTTTCAGTTCTACATGCACCAAAGGAAGGCCGTTGACAAGAATCGTCACATCATAACGTGTGTCGTGTTTCCCTTTATCTTCGACATACTGGTTTATGACCTGAACATAGTTGTTATGGATGTTCTTCTTGTCTATCAGCTTGATGTTCTTCGGCTCACCGTTTTCCCTGATAAGGACCTGTAAGCTGCCGCCTTCCTGGAGTTTCTTTGTCTTCTCTACTATCCCCTCTGTCGGGTTCGCAAGAACTGTCCTGAAGAAGTCATCCCACTCTTTATCCGTGAATTCATAGTGATTGAGAATCTCCAGCCTCTTTCTGAGATTTTCAACAAGGTCAGACTCTTTATGGATCGAAAGATACTCATATCCTTGGGAACCGAGTTGTTTGATAAAGTCGGCTTCAAGTTCAGCTTCAGTCTGATAATCCTGACTGACTTTCTGTTCCGGTATGTATTCGGTTGCTACAGTCGCATCGCTCATCGAAGCGACTATGTTATATGTGCTCATTTCGTGTTCCTTTTTGTATTTCTAATCCGCCGTCCATCTTGATTCAAACGACTCTTTGTCCATTGATAAACCGTTATTCAGCTTCTCAAACACTTCTTTCCCATGTGGAAGTATCTTCAATGATGACAGATATTGTTTGATCGACATTCTCAAATCTTTCAATGAAGTTTTTGACTTGATCCAATTCTGAGGAACAAACATTTTCCCATTGCTCGAAGCCTCCTCTGATGCAGTCTCCATTGCCATATTGAGGCAATTGCCCGCCATATCTATAACATTATCTATGAGATCTGAGCTTTTCATTTTTTCCAAGACAACTGACGGCTCCGGCACTGAATCATTCATTGTATTGATTTGACAAACAATGGCCGACACAGCATACAGCTGATGATATGGAGCGTATGCTTTCATTGCCAGCAGGGTCTCATTCAATTCCATCGGATTATCCTTGCTCCATCTTTTTATTATTTCTGAAAACATTTCGTTAAGAGCCTGAACATTCTCCGGTGAGTACTCACGTCTGAATAACTGATCAAAATATTTATCAAATATCTTTGTTTCACTGTATGATATCGTAGGTCTTTGTGAATGCCATGCAATCAGCTGTTTCCCTAAATCGGTCAGATTAACGATATGCGCTGTATTATACTTAACCGGATCAGCTGTTTCTCCTCTTTTCGTTATGAAGTATCCATCTGTGTAGAATAATTCATATGCTTTCTTAAGAGCCAATACTGACTTATCATTACTTCTTAAGTCGCGGGCCTTAACAGCGCTTTGACTGTTTGTACATGTACTGATTCTGTCCGCTCTATCCGGATCACTTATTTCGTAAAACCTGAACATTATATAAGCTTCATCTGTTTTCTTTGCCGCTTCACTTGCGCTGTAAATCGTGCTTAATGACTGACAGCCATTCACAACATTCAGTCCTTTTACAGATAAAAGATTGTCATGAACAGACATTTCAGAACATATTGCTGTTATGCCGTTATGCAAGAAGAAAAACTCTCCAGGATCATTCTTTATCGTTCTTGAAATACCTTTATTTACTTTATTTCCGCTTCCTAAAGACTGCCTAACGTTCTTTCTAAACAAACTGCCATCTTTGATTCCGGGGATTTTTATACATTCTTTGAGAGGCAAAGCAACAATCAC
>CADAXH010000222.1 GCA_902791785.1 uncultured Ruminococcus sp.
AGTGATTTGTGATAGAATGTCACTGATAACAAGAGGGGGTGAAACAGTGGAAAAAGTAAATGTCGACAACATTTTATTTGACAATATTACTCTGGATGAAGCTGTTGCTTTTTCCAAACAGTCCCTGATGGAAAAGAGACAGATTACTGTGTATACTCCCAACCCGGAAATGTGTGAGCTCTGTCACAACAATCCCTCTCTCCTGGAAGTATACAACAGCGCAGACCTGACACTTCCGGATGGCATAGGGATTATAAAAGCTGCAAATCTGCTCGGAACTCCTTTGAAGGAAAAAGTTGCAGGAGTAGACTATGCTTTCAGATTGATGGAACTGTGTGAAACAATTGGCAAAAAAGTCTTCATTTTCGGCGGTCGTGAAGGTGTGGCAGAAAAGGCAAAGAACAACCTTGTGTCAAAGCACCCGAACCTGAATATCTGCGGTGTGAGAAACGGATACATTCAAAATTCCGAAGAAAATGAAGAACTGATCAGAAGCATCAATGACAGCAAAGCAGATGTGGTTCTTGTCTGCATTGGTTTTCCCAAACAGGAAAAATGGATATTTGACAACAAGGGCAAACTCCCAGATGTCAAACTGTTTGCCGGACTCGGAGGCAGTGTGGACATTTTTGCGGGTACTGCAAAACGAGCACCCAAACTGTTCATCAACATGCATTTGGAATGGTTTTACAGACTGCTGAAAAATCCCTCCAGGTTCAAAAGAATGACTGCTCTTCCAAAATTCATGAAAAGAATTAAAAAGCAGGCAAAATCAAGATAATTATTCTTTACTTTAAAGTTTATATGATATAAAATATGCGGGATGCGAGGTGGATATGAACAAAAAGGTTTTGGTCTTGGGAAACAGTTACATGAATCTCGAAATGAAGATCAACAGTCTTCAGAGACGCGGCAATGTTACCTGCGGCGACAAATACAGTTTCCATCCATATGGAAAAAGCGCTGCAACTGCGCTTGCTGTTGCGAAAACCGGAGGCAGCTGCATATTCTGCACAAAACTTGCTGATGATACAAACGGAAATCGTTTGAAAGACTACTATAAAAACTGCAATATAAGCATCCACACCGGCGAAATGACAAAAGAATTTCAGACAGGCCAGTCTGTCACCTTATATGACGACTCCGATGAATGTAATCATTACGTTTCAAAAGGTGTAAACAATTCATTCACAAAAGAAGACGTTGACGAAGTATTCTCTTATCTTCCGGATATGTTTATTGTCCCTCAGGAGGAAGTTGTTTTCACCGAAAAGAAAGACGACAAGCTTTTCGTTGAATCAGATAATGAAAACATATTGAACGAAACAATTGAGATAGAATCTGTTCCCGCTCAGTCTGACGAAAAGATTGAGGCAAAAGATGCCAGAGGATATCTGAGTTTGGCTGCATATGCATGTCAGCAGGCAATCAGCCACGATATCGGACTTGCTGTTGAATACAACCAGTATTCTTCAACTCTTCCCCTTTCAGATTATCCCGGAATTAAAATACTTGTCATTTCCGATGAAGCGCTTCACGATATGACCGGCTTCTATATGAACTCAAATGAAGCAATTATAAAATCGCTTTCAATAATCAAAGAAAAGATTGCTTCAAAATACTATATAGTTCAATCGGGAAACAACATGGCTTTCGTATATGACGGAGAGAACTATAAAAAGATAGGCATTCCGTCATCAATGATTCCCGATTACAATGCCCAATCAAAGAAAATGAATGAAACATTCCTAGGCGCCGTGGTTAACGATTATCTTGAAAGCAAGAATATCGTAAGAGCAAGCGTTTTTGGAGTTGTATCCAGTATTCTGACCAGATCCAGGGACGGAGTAATCGAACATGTACCGACTGCGGAAGAAATTGACCAATTCATAACAGCCAACAGAATTGATGTTTCAAGGTGGTAATATGCATAAACCAAAACTACTGGGAGTGGACTTCGGAGACGCCAGAACAGGCCTTGCCTACTCGGATGATCTTTGGATAACGGCGGTTGGTGCAGGCACTCTGAAATCATACGACATTGTAAAAACCGCAGAAAGTGTCGCACAGAAAGCAAAAGAAATAAAAGCAGAAATAATAGTTATCGGCAAGCCGCTGAACATGGACGGATCCGAAGGATTCAGGGTTGATCATGTCATGCAGTTTGCAGATGAACTGAGAAAATTCACCGCCAC
>CADAXH010000223.1 GCA_902791785.1 uncultured Ruminococcus sp.
ATTCTGGCGCGGTTTAGTTGTCTGCCTTAAGAGAATGATGATCTACGACTACAGCTTTTGAAAAATCGGTCCAATCAAGTGCTTGCCCACAATGATTACAAAACAATTGATACTCTTGCTCGATAGGGTGAATACACTTAGGACAGAGTGGATAAGTGAACAATTCAGGGAGAGCTGGATACCGGCAAATCGCAGTAACTTTCATCGGAACCCGATAAGTCTCAGCATCTTTCACATCCATATGCGTTCTCATAAAAAAACCTCTTTTCCCGTCGTTGTTTGCTAATACACGTTAATTAGAATTAAAGCCAACTTGGATCAACAAATTCAAATATTTAAACGGTTTTCGATTGTGGATATGGACAGTTAGAAAAGAAGATAATAAAAACTTGGCAAGTAGGATAGGGGACTGCCCCTTGTCCCACGAAAAAACAGCAATTGAATCACAGCATCACAGCGCGAGGAGCCAATCCACTCCCCGCGCCTTTTTTTGTTTTTCCCTGGCCCCCGCCCTGCAACTCTTTCCCGGCTCCTGCTTGGCACCTCTTTCCCGCCTTCCGCTCCGCCGTTCTTTCCCACCCCGCAAAATCCGTTTTTCCCTGAAACGCTTTTTTGCGCCTCTCCCTGTCCGCATTCCCTGTCGAAAAACGTTTCTAGTTTGGGAGGGAACGTAAATGAACGAAAGTGTCAAGATCTGCGTTTTGGTAATAGGCATAACATTTCTGATTGCTTTTTTTATATTAGTCGGTGTTCGTATTGCAAATAGAATACACAACGAAAAAACTTACAGTGGTTTTGAAGGATCTATTGTCTTTGAAAAAGCAAAACAGAAAAATGCAGAATGGTTTTTTATGTCAGAAACATGGCTGGTTGTCGAGTATTTAGGTGTAATTCTTCCTTTTGAGCTCAGTGCAGCGGTTCTTTTCATTGAGGTCTTTGAAAAGGAAAAGAGTAACCATTCGGCCATAATGCTCTTTTCAATCTTTTCAATGGTCTTTATTATCCTAGTATATTCAATTAGGCCGCATGAGCATATGCAGGGATATAGGCAGGCTTATGTCCAAATGGATAACAAGATAAACTGCTATTTGATTGGCGGATCAAAGGAAGACGAAATACTGGTCCATGGGCTAAATGAAGGCGAATTGTTGATTAATGGAGGATTTGCAGTGGAATCATTTGAAGAAAATCAACAATAACAAAAAATATGAAGAAAGGATGATTCGATACTATGAAAGTAAGAAAACTAAAGAAAAATTCAAAAATTGGAGCGGAGATTAGCGCTCTTGAAGATGAAATTATTTCACAGGATGTTTCTGACGAAAAAAAGGTTTTATTATTCAGAGAAAGACTAGATGCGTTTTATAATCCTTCAAAATGTAAGGAGAAATACTCGGATTTGCTTCAACGACTGATTGAAATAGATAGCAGAGATAATTACATTCGAAACATTGCCTTGCCTTCACTGCTGGGAGCAGGAATCGGCACGGCGGCGTCAACTGTATTTGGTCTCAACCTATTTGCACAAAAAGCTAATAGCGTTGTTCCCGTTCTCATTCAGATCATAGGTATTATAGTTTTTGCTCTTTTTGTTGCTTTTGTCACTGTTATGCCGTTTCCGGAATACAACAGGCCATCTAATTCCGAGATTCTATTCTCAAAAGAGTATGAAAAAAAGCTGATTAATCAAATTTTACAGGTTCGCCTTGAAGAGGAAGCAACAAAACACAGGAACACAAGGGACGGTACGGTGTGTTCTGACAAAGCACTCAAATAAGAGCCAAGGCGCGAGGAGCCAATCCACTCCCCGCGCCTTTTTCGCTTTTTTCTCTTTCCCGCCTCCCGCCCTTTGAACACAGGGGACGGTTCCTTGTGTTCTGACAAAACACCTAAATAAGCACCAAGGCGCGAGAAGCTAATCCACTCCCCGCGCCTTTCTTTTTGCTTTTTCCTCTTTTTTTGCCTTTTTTCACCCACCCCTGTCCACATTTCCCGTCGAAAAACGTTATGTATACAGACCATTTCCTCACAAGGAAGAAAAGAGTTGAATATTTCGTGTATCAAAGGTTTTGGTACAAGTTCTATGACGCCAAGGTTTCCAGTTACTACTTTCAGTTTTATGCTATAAGTGCCAGGAGGAAAAAAACGATTGTATCTGCAATTTGCCTTTTGG
>CADAXH010000224.1 GCA_902791785.1 uncultured Ruminococcus sp.
GAGTCCGTCCACAAGGATGTTTTCCCAATCATAGCCTCCCTGTGCAAGCACTTTTCCCGTCTCGTCAGTCAGTACGGCCTTTATTCTTGTTGATCCAAATTCTAGTCCAAGTATTCTCATTTTTTCACCTTAAAGCTGGTCCGTGCAGAGTGCAATAAGGTCGTCAACTTTAGCTTCGGCAACCCTGATGCAGCAGTCGCATGCACCATAATATATTCTTACTATACCATTGTCTTCAAGCAGTGCTCCGCACGGGAACAGTGCATTTGATCTGTAGCCCTTTGTCTTTTCAAATTCGTCATCTGGAACAATGAGTGGCTTCTTATACATTCCTATTACTTTTCCCGGATCATTGAGATCGAGTAGTGCAACACCGATTACATATCTCTTTCTCCAGTATTTTTCCCATCCGTTCTTGCCCCTTGTCGGGTCAACGTCAACCGAGTGGAACAGCATGAGCCATCCCTTGTCAGTCTTGATCGGAGGTGCACCGGGTCCTATCTTGTCGTTGCAGAACGGAACGCTCTCGGTTCCCATCACAAGTCTGGATTTGCCCCAGTAGATGAGGTCAGGGGACTCTGAGAGCCAGATGTCGAAATAGTTGCCGTCCCTTGAATAAACAGGCATCGGTCTTTCAAGTCTGACGTAGTTGCCGTTCACTTTTTCGGGGAACAGAACCATGTTTCTGTTTTCCGGAACAGAGATGCCTTTGAAGTCAAAGTCCTTGAAATCCTTGGTTGTCGCAATGCCTCCGCACACTCCGTGTCTCGTGTCGACGGCAAAGCACAGAACGTATTCACCGTCAATATATGTGATCCTCGGATCGTATGCCCTCATTATTTCCTTTGTTCTCAGATAGAAACAGGGTTCGGGTTCGACTTCCCATTTAAAACCGTCCTTTGAGTACGCGAGTCCTAGATTCGTGACTCCGTCAAGTTTCTGGTTTTCAAAGTCTCCGACATCGTTTCTGAAGACCATTACATATCTGTCCTTCTGCTTGATTACGCCCGCATTGAATGTCAGTGCGCTCCTGTAAGGAACATCCTTGTATGTAAGGACGGGGGTGGGATACTTTCTGATGCATGATGCAGTTACGAAATCCTCTTCGTTGAGTGTTGCATTCGGTTTGTACGGAGCAAAAAGTCCGCTGTCTTCCATTCCGTTGAGATTCTTAATCATGTGACACCTCTCAAAAATTATTGTTAATTGTTAATCATTGTGTCGAGCAGAGACCATGCAAACATCCAGTGCATATCCCTGTCGGGATGGTTGATGCTGTTTGAAAGATAATTTGTTACGCTTGCTCCGTGAGAATACAGTTTCTTCCATTTGTCATACACGTCGCATACCGGTACTCCGCACTCTTTTGCCACTTCTTTTCCTTTTTCAAAATACATGTCCAGAAGTCCGCTGTTCTGTGCTTCGATACATACTTTGGCCTGGTTTACAAGACCTTCCTCTTTCAGCTTGTATGAGACCCTTGTAGCCATCATGTTTTCAGTCATGAATATTACTTCACTGCCTGCTTTCTGAAGTTCGGTAAAAATGGTTCTCAGGGAATCTGCATAGCTTTCCAGATTCTCTTTTCCGCCTAGACAATCATTAAGTCCGAAACTGACAATGGTGAGATCAGGTTTGTGATACAATACGTCTCTTTCAAGTCTCTTCACTGTTCTTCTTGCGGTTGTTCCGCTTATGCCCGCATTCACTATTGTGACGGGAGTTTCCGTGAAAAGGTGGGCAAGCAGTTTTTCCAGGCAGCTGTGATAAGCATTCTGTGAATCGAAAACGGTTCCGACCTGCCCTCTTTCATTTACAAAACATTCAAAGCATCCCTGTGTGACACTGTCTCCGACAAAAGCGATGACAGGAGCACTTTTCGTGTCGGGATGTGCGCAGCTTTCAGAAAGTTTATTCAGTATGTTCAAGTCAAATCCCCCCTCAGACATTTTTCTGATAGTATTATACAATATATTATTTGTTGTATTCCACTTTTTGTTGAAAAATGATGGTACAATAAAAGTGGACATAAAGGAGGTTCATTTAGGGTGTCCAAATAGAAAATAGGCATATTATGCAAAATAACTTGACAAAACAGCAATTAAATGATACTGTGCCAAGTG
>CADAXH010000225.1 GCA_902791785.1 uncultured Ruminococcus sp.
CTTCTGCCGCTTTTGGTTGTATACAATCGGTTATCTCTGCGCCCTGAAAACTCTTCCGTTTGTTTGCTGGCGGGATTGTAGACCGGAATGAAGTCATTATCCAGAAAACTGGCTTTAGACGTATAGGATTCTTCCTGAATCTTAAACAGAATCCCTTCCCGTTTGCACAGATACTCAAGTGTCTTTATGAAACGAGAATACGGAATCTGTTCAAACTTTCCAGTGTTTTTTCCAAGTTCTGCCTTCTGTTTCCACTGCTTATTATTTCCCACAACCAGTGTATCAATCTGATTTTCTTTACACCAGTTTATTATGAGTTTCGATGTCTTGTGGATGTAGTCAGAGAGAATATTCGCTCTCTTGTTCAGAAGGTTTTTCATTTGTTTTGTCATTTCCGGCGTTTCAGTTGTATCGCTGGTCTGTGCAGTGCCACTCGTCTGTGCATTACCACTCTTCTGTGCAGCACTCCTGGCCTGTGCAGACTGATTTTTCCCAAAGTATTTAGTACAATGATGATTCGCGTTTATCACCACTCCGCCCTTGAACAACATGGCCGGTTTGCCAATATTGTTCGACATAGCTGCGAAATTTTTGACTCCCAAATCGATTGCACAAATCCTCTGCGGATTTTTTTCAGCCTCCACGATATCCACTTCTTTCTTCCCGTCTTCCAGGATAACAGTTATGCGGAATTTTCCATACTGTGGTAGGACCGTGACCTGCTTTAATTTCCAGTCACTCTGTACATATTCTCCAAGCGGTATCACCTGCCTCCTCTCATTGTAATACGGGAACTGCAATTCCCGCTCTCCTCTTTCTTTTGTTTTAATCTGACAGGTCTGATTTGTCAGATTAAAAGTACTCGGTTTGCCTTTGTCTTTGTATTTTGGCAGTTTAGGTCTCCCCTGAAATTTTTCGGGGTGCAGTTTATACTCACGTATTGACGCATAGAACGATTTCATATCCTGATAGACCTGTTTCAGCGTCTGCTGCGAACATTGCCGCGGAAATACGGATGCAAAATAGTTTTCATCTTCTGATACATAAAAGAAACTGTTGAGAAATTCGTATGACAACGCTTCGTGTCCTTTAACAGGCATGGCAAAGCTCCCGCCCTTTTTTCGTCTTTCCTGCATCTTGGGCAATTGCTTCTCAATCTCTGCTAAAACCTCCCTCTCATTTTTCTGCCGCTGTTCAGGTTCTTTGCCTAATCCGGATAACACCTGACGACAGACAAACAACGCCCTGTTATACAGGTTTGTATTTGCTATACAGGCCTTCTCGAAATACTCGTACATCGAATGAACTGGACTGATGTCAATTTTATAAACTCTGTACAATGCTTTTCACCTCCTTTTCGGCTTCGTAGTCGTTTATCAAAGTGACTCTGTCTCAGAAGGATTCAACAATCTCATTGCAGAGACACACCTTGTTCTGACATGCCTGATTATACACGAAAGTGAAATTGAAAATGTCCCTTCTCAAGCGACATTTTTCAGGAATTTTTTAAATTTAAGGGTTGACAAATTCATGATTATCTGTATTCAGCTTCGAAATTTATTAATCTGACGTGTTTACAGACATGCTGGATACCAAGGCTGTCCCGGTAAATACACGAGATGATAATATTCATAGATGTCGGGGTGGTTGACGATTTGTCTGTTCAAAATGAAGCTACTCGTAATATTCAAGTAGGCTTTTCAGGACAGTCAAATCCGAGGCCAAAATAGTCTCAAGACCCCTCCAGGAGCCTTCACCCCTATCTTTTGACCCTGGCATCATGGATATTCTGGTAAAGGATGGCTGTCTGGGCGACTTTGGTGAATATGTGGGACGTGAACTGGTAGAGGTGACACGGGAGGTGTTGCCGCTTTCCAGCAAACGGGAGGACACCTTTCTGGGTGGTCTGTCCATGGGCGGGTTCGGTGCCTGCCGGAATGCGCTCAAATACTGGAAGACCTTCGGAAAAGCGGCGGTTCTTTCGGGGGCGCTGCATGTTTACGAATATCCTGCCGACTGGGTGGAAACCCAGGGAAATACCATTGGGGAAGTCAGAAACTTTGGTAATCTGGGGGAAACAAGAAATACGGACCGGAATCCCCGTTATCT
>CADAXH010000226.1 GCA_902791785.1 uncultured Ruminococcus sp.
TCCGGTTTTGAATATATTACGAACCTGATTGCCTCAAGAACGGAAGACGAGACGGGAACAACTACGCTCTGGTTACCATATATGCCTGACAATTCATCAAATCGCTGTGACTCATTCTCGCTTTCAATGCGGTTTCTGACAAAACAGTCTTCGCAATAGTAACAGCCGTTGTCAATATCAAGCCATACATTTTCAAAGCCGCTCCTGCCGCATGTTGCACACCCGACAAGATCGGGCATGAATCCCAGGATGCTGGCGCACCTGAGTTCAAACACTGCCTTTATCTGCCAAAGGGGCTTTTTGCCTGTGGCTATGCAGAAAAACGAATTCAGAATCAGCTGCATGAGTTCTTCTTCAGGCTGGTCTTCCTGCGAAACGTCACATGATACTTCAGCTATGTACGAAGCCAGGGCAGAACCTTCAAGTGTATTGCCGATTCCGAAAAAGCTCTCTACCGGAACACTCTCGCTGATATATGTTTTTCCATGCGCCTCTCTGAAAGAAAAATCTGAGTAGGAATACAATCTTGAAGATGCGAAGTTTTTACTTTTGAGATTCCGGGATCCGTTTGAATATACTGACATCTTTCCCTTGTCAGGAGTGAGAATTGTCAGCATTTTGTCGCTTTCGCCCACATTGACCGCGCGAAGCACTATGCCTTTTACGGACATGAAGTTCCTCCAATCAATCTTTTTCTTCTTTGTATCCCATGTTGGCAACCGCTATTTCGTTTGCCCTCCAGTTTTCTTTAACTTTGACCCACAGGTCAAGGTATACTTTGACTCCGAAGAGTTTTTCCATATCCTCTCTTGCCATGGTTCCGATTTTCTTCAGGGTTTCGCCGTTCTTGCCTATTATTATAGGTTTGTGGCTTGCTCTTTCGCAGAAAATTTCAGCTCTGATGGAAATGAGGTCTTCCTTTTCTTCAAATGATTCGATGGAAACCGCTACGCCGTGAGGGACTTCTTCGCTTGTCAGGACGAGAATCTTTTCCCTTATCATTTCAGACGCAAGAGATCTTTCACTTGAATCTGTTACGAAGTCTTCAGGGAACGGCCACTCGTCTTCAATTGCATATTTGTCTATTTCTTCGAATACTATTTCAGTTCCTTTTCCTGTTTTTGCAGAGAGAGGAATGACTGATGCGAAGTTGTATTTTTGAGAGAACTGGAGAATTGTTTCTCCGACCGTCCTGCCGTCGTTGATGTCTGTCTTGTTGACTATAAGGACAACCGGAACTTCCATCTCGGAAAAACGCTTCATGATTGACTCTTCAACAGGTCCGATTCTGTCTCCTGCAGATACAACATAAATGATGACGTCGAGATTTTCAGCAAGTGCTGAATTTGCTGATCTCATCATGTAAGAGCCGAGTTTGTCTTTCGGTTTATGCAGGCCCGGAGTGTCAAGGAAGATATACTGGATATCTCCTTTTGTCAGGATTCCGCGGATGTTGTTTCTTGTGGTCTGAGGCTTGTTTGACACTATTGAAATCTTTACTCCAAGGAGCGTATTCATGAGTGTCGATTTACCTGTGTTTGCTCTTCCTGTTATTGCTGCAATTAATGTTTTTCTCATTCTTGTGTCTTTCTTGGCAAGCCCATGCCTGCAAGGATTTCCTCCTGTTTTTTGTTCATGTAGTCTTCTTCCTCTTTTGACCTTTCGTGGTCATATCCAAGAAGGTGAAGAGTAGAGTGCACTGATAAAAATGCTATTTCTCTGTCAACAGAATGTCCGTATTCTTTGGCCTGCTCACATGCCTTTTCAGCTGAGATGACAATGTCGCCTATGACAGTTCTTCCTGTTACGAAATCCACGTCTCCGATTGAATCGTCATCGGATATGACAGGAAATGAAAGAACATCTGTAGGCCTGTCGACACCTCTATATTCCTTATTGAGTTCGTGTATTCTTTCGTTGTCTGTTATAACGACCGACACTTCGGCAGGACCTTCAAACTGTTCCGACTTCAGTGTATTTGAAATTGCAGTTCTTATAAGCTTCTTTGTGTCGGAAGTTATTTCAATTATTGTCTGCTCGTTTGTTATTGCAATACTGTTTCTTCTGCTCATTGATTATTAGCCCTGTGCATTCTGTAGGATTCTT
>CADAXH010000227.1 GCA_902791785.1 uncultured Ruminococcus sp.
TCCCTCACAGGTGAAAGCATTCCCGTTGACAAAGCTCCGGGAGACAATGTTTCATCTGCGACTATAAATCAGTCCGGTTTTCTGAAGTGCCGCGCGACAAAAGTCGGCGAAGACACAACATTTGCCCAGATTATCAAGATGGTCAGCGACGCAGCTGCCACAAAAGCTCCGATAGCAAGGCTGGCAGACAGAATCTCGGGCGTATTCGTTCCGGTTGTTATACTGCTTTCCATCGTTACTTTCACCGTCTGGATGATTATTGGACGTCCGGTCGGCTATTCCCTTGCAAGGGCAATCACAATCCTTGTCGTCAGCTGCCCCTGCGCACTCGGGCTTGCGACCCCGGTTGCAATAATGGTGGGAAACGGCATAGGCGCAAAGAACGGAATTCTGTTCAAAAACGCAGAGGCGCTTCAGGAGACAGGAAACGTTCAGATTGTTGCACTTGACAAAACCGGTACTATAACAAACGGCTATCCCGTCGTCACGGACATTTGTCCTTCCTCGTCCACTGATGAGAAAACACTGATGGATATAGCATATTCAATGGAAATAAAGAGCGAACATCCCCTGGCCAGGGCAATTGTCAGCTACTCAAAGGAACATGGTTCTGCTCTGCATGAAACGGAAGAATTCACATATCTGCCCGGAAACGGCATCAGCGCTGTCATAGAAGGAACGAAATATTTTGCGGGTAATGAAAAGTTCATAAGCAAGTTCACCTCTCTTTCTTCTGATCTGAAGGAAAAAGCGGACATGATGGCTGAAGAAGGCAAAACCCCGCTGTTCTTTTCAAAGCAGGGTGAAATACTGGGAATGGTTGCACTGGCCGACACAATCAAGGAAGACAGTCCAAAAGCAATACAGGAACTGAAAAACATGGGCATTTACGTCGTCATGATTTCAGGAGACAACGAGAGAACAGCCAAAGCGGTAGGAAGAATTGCAGGAGTTGACGAAGTAATAGCAGGAGTTCTCCCCGAGGGGAAAGACTCAATTATACAGGAACTTAAGAAACATGGAAAAGTATGCATGGTCGGGGACGGCATCAACGACGCCCCGGCATTGACCAGAGCCGACATCGGAATTGCAATCGGCGCGGGAACAGACGTGGCAATCGACTCAGCTGACATCGTACTCATGAAGAATAAGCTGACGGACGTGCCCGCAGCCATCAGGCTGAGCAGAAAATCCTATTTCAACATTCTGGAAAACCTGTTCTGGGCCCTTATATACAACAGTTTCTTGATTCCGATTGCGGCAGGTGCGTTCGTATGGGCGGGAATCACGATGGATCCAATGTACGGAGCAGCTGCAATGAGCCTTTCAAGCTTCTGCGTCTGCATGAATGCATTGAGACTCAACCTGTTCAACATATATAATAGCAAAAAAGACAAGAGAAACAAAAAATCCATAATAATTACAGACGGACAGCCACTGATTGCCGTCAGAAAAGGAGAAGAAATAATGGAAACCAAAACAATTGAAATCAAAGGAATGATGTGCCCGCACTGCGAGGCAACAGTCAAGAAAGCTCTCGAATCAATAGACGGCGTCTCTTCAGCTGAAGTAAGCCATACAAAAGGCACAGCTGTAGTCACGCTCACTTCAAAAGTCGAAGATTCTGCACTTAAGAATGCAGTTGAAGCAAAAGACTACACCGTAGTAGGCATTAGATAAATGGAAAACTCACCTACCCTCATAATGATGATCGGGCTTCCCGCATCAGGAAAAACCACATATGCAGACAAAATGGTTGAGCAGGGATATATCTCTTTCAGTTCAGACAGACTGAGAATTGAACTGCTCGGGGATGTGAGCGACATGTCGCACAACAGATTTATTTTTCATGTTTTGCACACCAGGCTCATAAAGGCCCTCAAGGAAGGAAAAAACTGCGTTTACGATGCAACAAACATATCCAGAACGAGCCGGATGAACTTTCTTGATTCCATCAAAGACATTAAATGCACAAAAAAGTGCGTTGCGTTCGATGTACCTGTTGAAGTCTGCATGGAAAGAAACAAAAAGAGGGACTGTCAAGTCCCCGATGAAGTATATGAAAGAATGAGTATGTATTTT
>CADAXH010000228.1 GCA_902791785.1 uncultured Ruminococcus sp.
AAGTTGCAGCCAAAGCAATAGAAGAAGACTATATTTATCGCGAAGGCGACAAACTCTATACTAAATTTCTTGTCATTGAAGAGAAAAATGATGACATTCAGGACAATATCTCAAATGGAATCGCAGACCTCTTAACCGAACAGGCTGATGAAACAGCAAAAGAACTGGCATCATTTATCAAAAAAACTCTCCCAGAGCATCTTGTCTGTGAATACAGATTCGTTGCAGACCTTGCTTCAATGCCTGTTGCAGAAACACTTATTCTTTCTCTTATAGAAAAGAAGGTGTTGAAACCACTGGAAAAACGACTCAATTCCGAAACAGTCTTTATGACAGTGAAAAAGTAGAACCGAAAAAGACTCATGTCCGATCATTAACAAGGACATGAGTCTTTTTGTATTCAAAAAATGATTTTACTTTTTCCTGTAAACCGTACCGAATTGATTTGAAGGCACTATTTCTATCTGTCCGGTTTTCAACAATCCATCAATTGTGCTGCTCAGTTTTTTCGTTATTCCTTTGTAACCCATTGCCTTAGATAGATACGTAATATTCATTGGTTCTTCAGACAATTTCTCCAAAACTCTTTTCTCATATTCCATCTTCTTATCGGATACAAAATCCGGATGCACAGGGATAATGACTGTCAGATAACCGCGATCTGCATCCATTTCAAACTGCGGCAAATCCGAACCGTTTTCCTCCAGTGATTTGAACACTGTTGGGAAACCGGTATTGCGTCCTTCTGTCAGTCTCAGTTCCTTAAGAAAATCCCCTATTCTTCTGTTTCGGTATATCATGGAACGAATATCAAGAGATTGTATTTTTTCATCTGTGATACTCCTGTCAAAACCCGGAAAACTGGTTATTTCCATTCTTGAAGGTGTTATCCTTACTGTAATTGGCTCATTAATCTGATATGATCTGTGATATACGGCGTTGGACAAAATTTCTTCAACAGCCTGGTACGGATAATTCATTATCCTCTTAGCTTCTGCTTTGTTCTTTTCTTTTATCACTTTTTCCTTCAGCACATAGTTTT
The DNA here is from genome assembly GCA_902791785.1 of uncultured Ruminococcus sp. Classification (GTDB taxonomy): domain Bacteria; phylum Bacillota; class Clostridia; order Oscillospirales; family CAG-272; genus CAG-841. The sequence goes on from CADAXH010000228.1 coordinate 1,043, forward strand.
TTATGTACAAAAGAGCATCCGTCAATTGTCTCTGAACGGGACCGGAAAATACTTTTTCTGTCATATTCATTCCGGTGGGGTCAGGAATGTCCACCACTTCTATTCTTGCATATCTGAAATATTTTTCGGGATGTTCAGAAAACATAAGCAGCCCTACATTCTTGGGTTTTTTGTATTCTGGAGGCCCTGACACAAGCTGCATATCCTCAGCAAGTCTGATCAGATTTTGTTCAAGCGAATAATTGTATAATTCACTTCCGATTTTTTTCAGGTGTTCACGCATGAGTCCGAGATCAAGATCTTCCACTTCCGCTGCGAGATTCGGTCTGTCGTCGAATGGAATATCCGAAGAAACATAGTAGAGCTGTTTTTCTTCTTCCGATGAAGCAATAACTGTATTGCTCGCTTTTCTTATGTAGTATCTCTTTTCTGCCCGCTTTTCAGACAAAGAAACAGATGCTTTATACGGACGCGAAAATCCACCCGAAACCCATATAACAAGAACGTATTTCTCATTGAACAAAAAAGGCTCTGCAACCGGTTGGTAAAACGGCTCGATGTAATGACAGCACTCGCGCAGTTTCTTTTCTATTGAATCTATGCGATTCTTTTCAATTCCTTTTATCGGAAAAACCGGAGAACCATTGTTTTCTTCAACACCAATAATAATATATCCACCGCCCATGTTGTCTATGTCATTGGCAAATGCACAAATTGTATGAATAACTGCTTCCGGATTCCAGTCGGATTTGAATTCTATTCTGGTAGATTCAACAACTTTCAGATTAATCAGATCACTGATATTTACAGGTATTCCCATCTCACAATCTCCCTTCTCTCGACACAATTATAACACTTTTACACAATTTGTCAATAGACTCGATAAAATTTTGTCGAGCCTCTCGACGTTTTTTGCGTATTTTTGTCGAGTCGTCGAGTCGTTATAATACTCCTTAAAAATAATCACCAACTATTTGATGACTATAT
>CADAXH010000229.1 GCA_902791785.1 uncultured Ruminococcus sp.
ATGAAGATTTTCATGGTGGACAATGCCACTTCCGCAAAGGGAGATTTTGTCAATCTTGTAAATCAGTACATAAGGGAAGCAAACGAACAGCTGTCAAAGTGAGAGAGGTAACAATATGCTCAGACCATGTATCAATTACGTGTCGACAAACACAAAACTGCCGATAGACGAGCAGATCAGATTGTTCCATGACGCCGGATTTGAGTGTGTGGACTTCAATATAGACATGTTTCTTCCGAACAGCCAGATTGAGAGCGGAGAATTCAGTGATTTCTTCAAAAGAGACATACCCGAGATACTCGAATCGATCAGGCCATACAAAGAGTCATTTGAAAAATACGGGATAGAAGTGACACAGGCACATGCCCCTTATCAGCTGTATGTGGACGGGAACGAGGAGATAAACGAGTTCTGCTACGAGGTTATAGAGAAGTGTCTGGCCATCTGTCAGTACCTCGGATGCAGATACATCGTGATCCACCCTTTGAATCTTGCATTCAAGCACGACAGGGAATATGAGAGACAGAAAAATATGGAATACTACACAAGATGTATTCCGTTCTGCAAGAAATATGGTGTGATGATCTGTCTTGAAAACATGTTCACAAGTTTCAACAAGCATATTACGGAGGCAGTTTGCTCAGACTGCTCAGAGACGGTAAAGTACATTGACGCGCTCAATGAGAAGGCCGGAGAAGAGTGCTTCGGATTCTGCTTTGATCTCGGGCACATGACGCTTCTCGGCAAACACATAAGGGAATCCCTTGTGACGCTTGGAAGCAGAGTCAAGCTTGTACATATTCACGACAACGACGGAATTCAGGATCACCACGGTCTTCCGTGGGTTTATACAAGAAACTGGGGACAGATGACAGTGACTGACTGGAATGGCTTTCTGGAAGGACTCAGGAAAATCAGATACAGAGGTGAACTGGACTTCGAAGTATCTTCGGGGTGCAGACTCTTGCCTGATGGTCTTATAAAGGCGGGAATGACATACACATATTCGGTCGGAAAGTACTTTGCGGAACAGATTCTAAAGTAGCTTTGTGTCGAAAAGATTAATATATGGTAGACACGACTAAATTGGGATGATATAATAAAAAAAGCAACATAAAATAACAAAAAAGGAGTATTTGTTTTTATGGAAAATGTTGTCAAATCAATAAAGAAATTCGGCTTTGTAGGCATAATTGCATATCTGGCAATTGTTTTGATTACACACCTGGGAAGAGTATTTACAGGCACTTTCCTTGGCGGCATAGGCTGGCTTCTGCAGCTGGTTGTGACATGTTCGCTTTTCGCGCTGCTTCTGGTTGGCATATTTACAAAGAAGCCCAACCTTGAAACAGCTATGGCAACACTGCTTGTTGCATATGTCGGAGTGGGAACATATGTAAATGCATTCTCAAGACTCACCCAGCTGAACGGATACTGGGCAGCAGTCGTGAGCAACGTGTTCGGACTGATTGCAGACATTGCAGTTGCATTTGTATTTGTAATCTATATCCTGAAGGTTTTGTTCAAAAAGGACGTTCTTTCAGCATTCGTACCGATTATTCTGTGCGTAGCAATTGTTTCTGAATTTATCAGCGGAATATTCGGCTTTGTAGCACTGATCGTGTTTGATCAGCCTTTCTATGAGTGGTTCAGAGTATTTGGAAATGCGTTCCTGTATTTTGGCCTCTTTGGCTATGCTTGCGAACTCGCAGGATCAAAAGGCGAAAAGAAAGAAGATGCACAGGAAGAAAAAAATGAGACAGCCGATAATTAAATTTAACCATTGAACAATTGATAACCCAAGCAGCATACTTGGGTTTTTCAATTTGTGGGGGACTATATGAAAATAGCACCAACAGAAAAACAACTGAAATTCCTTGACTGGGAATTCGGGGCATTTTTGCATTTTGGAATAAGAACATTCAATCACGGCCACAAGGACTGGGATGGAATAGAAATGCCCGTCGAGTCTTTCAACCCGACGTTCCTTGACTGCGAGCAGTGGATAAGGGAGATAAAAAAGGCGGGG
>CADAXH010000230.1 GCA_902791785.1 uncultured Ruminococcus sp.
CGGGATGGAATTGCATTCAAAAATGCAGATGTGGAAATAATACGCCGAAAGATAAAAGCTCATGGCGGAATAGTTGACAGAATTGATGTAAAAGAAGAAAAGTGATTGATTCAAACTCTCAAGTCACGGGAGTTCTCGTCAATCATAAAAAATTATGCAAATGAATTCTATTGAAAAAGTGGCTGTTGCAACCATATTTCAGAAAGCAACAACCACTTTTTTTGCAAATGGTTATATATCTATATATTTTTGGGCTTTCATCCCGCTTGTTTATGATTGCCGGGAACACCCATGACTTCAGTCGTGGAATGAAAGGCAACAATTCTTGTTTTTTGAAATAATCTACTCTTTTCCTAATAGAATTTGTTGAACAAAATATGCATATTTTGTAAAATATAACTAACAAACAAATCTATAGAGAAAGGAGGAAAATGCGCAAGTGTATCATGTTGAAAAGATTAACATAAATCCTGAAAATGCGCTTTTTGAATTCTGCGATACCATAACAAATGTATCCAAGAATATGTACAACGTGGCAAACTTCTATATCAGAAATACAATGACAGGATTGTCTAAAGAAGCAGCCAATCGAACCACTAATGAAGCAGAAGTGCTCCGAATTGTTCAGGACGGAATCAATGCACATAATGAGAAAGCCTTGAAGAAAAAGACCGACCAAAAGAAAGCAGTATTGTTTGAAATGCCAACCAAAGAGCATTGGTTTCTCAATTACTATGTACTCGATGCTGTGTTCAAGGAATCAGACAATGTTGATTACAGATCTCATCACGCACATATAACACAGAATTCAATCAAAGAATGTGTACAGGCATGGAAATCATATTTTGAACTGAAAAAAATGTTTTTTTCAGATTCGGGTTCATTAACCGGTGGACCAAAAATACCTAACTACATAAAATCTGACCATAAAACTGTAACTCTGAGTAATATTGCATGCAAAATACAGAATGGTCTTCTTCGTTTTCCCAAATGCAAGGAAAAACTTGATGTTTCAATAATGCCCCATTTTGGAGATAAGCTGATTGAAGTCCGTGTTGTTCCATATTGCGGTATATACCAGATTCAGATAGTCACCGATGACGGCGTCAAAAATATCAATGACTCATTGTGCAATAACGTCAAAGACATACCTGCTGAAGCCGGTGTAGCCATGCTGGATCCGGGTGTCCGAAACTTTGCAACCATTGCAGACAATAAGGGGAATGCTCCCATTATAGTCAAGGGCGAAGTATTGGTATCTGCAAACCAGTTGTACAATAAACAAATGTCAAAATTGCGCAGCATACAAATGCAGGGACATGATCCAAAGGTATATCACCCTCCTGTAACAGAGCAAATGAACGCTTTGTTAAGAAAACGTGATGCATTGTTGACAGATACATTCTACAAGATTGCTCATTACATATTCAGAACAATGGCTGAAAGAAAGCTCAGTTATCTGATTGTCGGCAAAAATAACGGATGGAAACAGAAAGTCAACATAGGGCATAAGAACAATCAGGAGTTTGTTAATATACCTCATTCAAGGTTCATTTCGATTTTGCATACAGTATCAAGGAATTATCCTGTAAAAGTATTTGAGCAGGATGAGAGTTACACATCAAAAGCAAGTTTCCTGGATAATGATACAATGCCGGAGACATTCAATAAATCTGAAAAAGTTAAATACTCGGGCAAACGCATCAAGCGCGGATTGTACAAATCCGGAAATGGAACTCTCATCAATGCTGATGTAAATGGAGCAATGAACATTGGAAGAAAAGCAAACAAAAGAATCTTTGACACAATTCAGGATTTTTCTTACTTAACCAAGTCAATTTCCATTTGTAGATTCTCAGATTTGAATCCATCAGCTGCAAATAATTAAGAAAAAAACTATATCAAAAAAACTTAAAAGTATTTCCTGTTAAAAGGAGTAGCGGGTGTGTGTCCACCCTGTGTTTGGGCGAAGGCAACTTAGCCCTTCACGAAGCTCGTGACTTCAGTCATGAGTAGTTCA
>CADAXH010000231.1 GCA_902791785.1 uncultured Ruminococcus sp.
GTCCCAATGAGCAGTTTGCTTCCACATAGTACCGGCACAAAACAGACAATCCAGAAAATCCAGAATTTTATGGTCCTAATGTCCCTTGACAGTTCACCGGATTTTACATAAGAGCAGATCTGCCATATGCCCATCGGCGCAAACGCAACACACACGGCAGCGCCGAATACCGGATAATACAGTCCCTGCAAGTAACTTGTCAAAAACCATGCTTTAAGCCATAGATTCTTCCGTTCAATCAATTTGGGCCATGCTAACAGTAATATGGCCGGAACCATCAGTACATGTCTATTGTAATCGTTTACCATAAACATCAGCGAAACAAAGAGGACCCATTCCGCTTTGAGCTGTCTTCTTAAAAGGAAAACGATGACAAATATCACAGACAAGTAAAACACATTTGACGAAACAGCATAAAATGTAGCCTGACCCTTCCCGAAAAAAGCGAAAAAGAACCCGTGCACAAAGGAAAACATTCCACTGACCGGAATATATTGAGAAAAAGCCTTTTGTCCGAGTTCGGCCATCTGCGAATAGCTGATGATATTTTCAAAGGGATGATGCAAATCAGGAGAAATGATTGAACCGGAACCGCTAAAACGATTAAAAGACATAATTGAAACGCAGGTTCCAAAAGCGAGGACATCCTGAAAATCCGCTGCTGATTTCCAATGCCTGTAAATCTTATATACTGCTTCTATCAAAAAAGCCAGTATGATCAGAATGATCAGCACCTGTATTCTGCGAGGGATATGAATACTGATATAATCATTATCACCATACTTGTACGTAGAAGACAAGTAGATCAGCATGGAGAATGGTATCAACAATTGACATATCATAATCCCCCTATGGTATATCTTTGAATTTGTTGATACAGCCATTATACCAACAGCAAGAATCAGGGATAACAGTAAGACATATCTGAAGTTTAGCGCACTATTCCCTCCACAAAAAACATAAAGCCTGTATAATGCGCAAATCGCATATGAACATATAAACAGAAATGCTGCCGCACTCGTCACAGTTTCTTTCGCTTTTAATTGAACAACAGCAACAAGGAGGAGGCCTGCAATGACAAGCCAATGTATGCTCGACCACACAACATAGCCGACCACGCATGAGACAGCCAGTCCTGTAATAACGAACCTGTTCTGAGTAACAATTTTAACGTCATCAGCCTTCCGGACTTTGCTATTACTGATATAATATGCCGCATACGCAGCCGCACCGGCAACAGAGAATAAGTAGAACATGGATCGTTCTGCACTTTTATTGCTCCCCCACAATGCTGTGTATTCATTTACAATGTCCGAGTAGGCCTGGTCCGTATTTCCTGTGAAACACGCATAAGCAAGGATTGCTATTGCGCCAACGACAAGCAGGCAGGCAAAGAGTATTAACCTTTTCCTGCCTGCATCAGCGCGTTCTTTCGCCATATATCATAATTCTCCCCTCGTTTTTCTCAGGAAATGAAGTATTCTCTGTTTCAGTGACCGCCAGATGTATATTACAATTCCTTGTATAACCACTTATATTATATACTCGAGACATGCGAAATCAACCAAAAAAGCTGTAAATTTGTTCTCAGAGCGCGACTGTTCGAATCCCGCCTTTTTTCGGGTCTTTAACAGTTTTCAGATTGCAAGCATCACTAATATGCTTTTACTTATATTTCTGTTATCAAACGTAGTCATCACTGTCTTACCGGTACCAGTACAAGTCAAGTTGTTGACAGGTTTGTATATAGTAAAATACGATTATACTATGAAATAAGATGTTTCAGTAACGATAAAAGTTCACAGAAGAAAAAGAAGATAGCTCAGGAGAAAAATCGAACATGAAAAAACCAGTATTTGTTATCAATGTTGAACTAGATGAGTGCTCGAAAGTTTCGAATACCAGTGAACAGGTAAATTTCATCCGATTTCATGGGACATCTGATTCAGAATATTTCCATGGAGACATATTGACAGGAGGAGTCGACTGTCAGAGAAAAAAAGAAAATGAAC
>CADAXH010000232.1 GCA_902791785.1 uncultured Ruminococcus sp.
TACTTTGGGGTTGATTCTTGAAGATAAATCAAATATCCGTGAAGAACTGTTCAACAAATACCGTGCTTTCTCATTCCAGGATTATGAGACAGGAAGAGTTGCATTTCTAAAAACGGTGCTTTCGGATCTGGATAAATTCGAAAAAACACTTGAAGGTTTTGTCAGCTGAGACATATTCTGGGGCGATGAAACAAAGGGTAATGTTATTCAAAAGTATTCTGTTGTTGATGCTAAGTATGTTGTGTGTGATTTGGGATTATTAATACCGATGCATATGGAAGGGGAACATATCATTGAAGAAACTTTGCATCATTGCTGAAGATTATCCATCTGAAGGGAAACCCAGCTTTCCGTTCGTTCAGCAGCTTGCTTTCTGCATGTCTAATGAAGGATTTGAATGTACGATTATTGCGCCGCAAAGCCTGACAAAGTGTCTGATTCGTCATGAAAAAATAAAAAAGCGGAGAAGCCTTGATATAAATCCAGAGGGGAAACAGATCACTGTTTACAGGCCTTTTATCATAACCTTTGCTAACGCAACGTCGAAGTTGCTCAATAAACTTTCTGGATTACTCTTTGAGTATGCAATTGCACGTACCTTCAGAAAGATTAGTGATATCAACACAGTTTATTGCTATTTCTGGCATGTTGGCCTGTATGCCGCACATGCCCTCAGAAAGAGCAAAGCACAGCTTGTTGTCCAGGCTAGTGAATGTGAAATAACCGTAAACGAGAATTATTTACAGCAGGATATCCTTCATCGCGTGGACGGCGTGGTCTGTGCATCCAGAAAGAATTACGATGAGAGTGTCGAACATGGGCTGATTACGCAGAACAGCCGGACGGCAATTATTCCCAATGGATACCGCGAGGATGAATTCTATGTGACGGATCGGGCACAAGCGAGGGAAAAACTGGGCTTTGATTCGTCTGCATTCATCGTTGCCTTTGTTGGAGGATTTGAAGACCGCAAAGGTACACGAAGATTGAGCAGCGCTCTTGACCGCTTCCCGGATGTATATTCAATATTTATAGGCAAGGGAAACGAGCCCCCTACCTGCAGGAATATTCTCTATCAGGGTGTTGTTGAGCATAACCGCTTATGCACTTATCTTAACAGTGCGGATATCTTTGTTTTGCCCACAAACGCAGAGGGGTGCTGCAATGCGATCATTGAAGCCGTTGCATGCGGTCTGCCGGTTGTGTCGTCCAATAAATCCTTCAACAATGAAATTCTTGATGACAGCTATTCCATACGGATTAACGAAAACAGCGTGGATGAAATTGCGGATGCTATTCGTTGCCTGAAGGATGACTGCGAATTGCGGCGCAGAATGAGTGAATCTGCAGCAACAGCATCTGCACAATTCAAAATTAGCAGGCGGGGACAAGCCATTGTTGGTTTTATTCTTGGGGAGAATCCATGAACCCGATTCGCGGAGGAACGTCAATTGCTGAAAATAACTAAGATTTCGACAGCTGTTCTGATCTTCTACATCCTCTTCTATACGCAGGTGTGGGGAGACAAGCATCTGATCTTGTATGGATCTGCAGCTGTGACAGTTCTGAGTGTGGCAATTCACTGCATACATGCAGGAAGCCTAGAATATGGCCGTGTGCCATATGGCATATGGAACAATTTGATTCTGGTTTTTTATGCCGTGGTAACGGGTTTTTTTGTGGCCGTTGACTTTATGACGACACTCCGAATGTCAATCACACTCCTTGCTTTTGCTACAGTATGTATTGCGATGTGCTACGTTTCTTCAGTGGAAGGTTCTTTCGAATGGATCCTGAAAATATTGATTGCGCTGGCGCTGACATGCTCATTTTTTACTCTTTTTCGTGGAACAGAGTGGAGCGGATATGGAGTTACAATGAGTGCGATTAATAACCCACATAATTTAGCAGCCGTTCTTAACCTTGGTTTGTTTTCAGTGACATTTTTACCACGACAGAAAGAGAGGAAATTTTCACTCATATCAGTTGCGTTGGTTCTTCT
>CADAXH010000233.1 GCA_902791785.1 uncultured Ruminococcus sp.
AATCCGGACGCGACAGACCCGACAAACCGGAATACAGCCTCAAAGCTGAAATCTCATTCTGCTTTTCTAATGACATAAGCATGATTGAGTACTACCACAACTCAAGCTATCTTGAGTACGGCGGCTCACCCGACAGAGCGGTAAAAACTGCATTCGCCTTTGCAATAGACAAATACATTAAGCAGCAGAACAAATACAACAAAAACGAGTCCAAGATCAGTTTCTCGGACATCGAAGACAGCCTTGTTCTCGTAATAAACAGCTTCTCTACCCAGACTTCATACGCAAACCAGACAAAACTCTCAATTTCAAACGAGTTCATCTACCAGGCACTGTGCGAATTCATGAAGCAGAACCTCGAAGTGTATTTTGCCCAGAAACCTGCTGAAGCTGACAAGATCATGTCACAGATCCTCGTTCAGCCCTTACTTCATGTAAACTCGGAAGAGACGCGGAATTCCAGGCAATAATCCCGGTAAGAGGTAAAACCCTGAACTGTCTCAAGTGCGGTTACGACAGGATATTCAAGAGCGACATCATAGTTGATCTGTTGAGAATAATAGGGTGCGGAGCAGAAATTAAAGGAAAATCCAAATCCAGTTCAGGCAAGGATTTCAGTCTTGAAGCACTGAGATGGAACAAGATCATCATCTGTACGGATGCCGACGAAGACGGATTCCAGATCAGAACCCTGATTCTCACAATGTTCTACAGACTTCTCCCCACTCTTATAAAGGAAGGAAAAGTATTCATCGCTGAATCGCCCCTGTTTGAAATAACGAGCGGAGGCAAGACATATTTTGCATATGACGAAAAAGAAAAAACCGAGATTCTCGAAAAACTCGGCAATGCAAAATATATTCTCCAGAGATCAAAAGGACTCGGTGAAAACGAACCCGAAATGATGTGGCAGACGACAATGAATCCCGCCACAAGAAGACTTATAAAGATCTGCGAGGCAGATAAGGCACAGACTGATTACATATTTGAAACGCTTCTCGGCGACGATCTTGTCGAAAGAAAAGAATACATCGCAAGAAACGGCAAATATTACATCAAAGATGCAGATGTGTGAGGCAAAAAATGGCAAGCAAGAAGACACCTAAACGCTCCGGATTTGAAGAGATCATCCAGGCCCCTTCAACTCCGCAGCCTATTACAGAGACAATTGAAAAGAACTACATGCCTTATGTTATGTCCGTCATCATTTCCAGGGCGATCCCGGAAATAGACGGATTCAAACCTGCGCACAGAAAACTTCTCTACACAATGTACACAATGGGCCTCATGACGGGCCAGAGGACAAAGAGTGCCAACATCGTCGGACAGACGATGCACTTAAACCCTCACGGAGACGCATCAATTTATGAGACGATGGTCAGACTCACAAGAGGCCATGCGGCACTTCTCCACCCGTTTGTGGACTCAAAAGGAAGTTTCGGAAAACAGTACAGCCGCGACATGGCATATGCCGCTTCCCGTTACACTGAAGCAAAACTTGACCCGATCTGCAAAGAGATATTCTCTGGAATAGACAAGAATGCGGTCGACATGGTTCCGAACTACGACAACACTACAACAGAACCGACCCTTCTTCCGACGTCCTTCCCGAACATTCTCGTATCTTCAAACATGGGTATTGCCGTCGGTATGGCAAGCCAGATCTGCTCATTCAACCTTGAAGAAATCTGCAAAGGTACAATCGCGATTCTCAAGAACCCGAAGACTTCAACAGACGAACTTCTGGAAATCATCAAGGCTCCGGACTTTCCGGGCGGCGCCCAGCTGATTTATGACAGGGAGAAAATGAGGAACCTGTTTGAAACAGGACGTGAATCACTGACATTAAGAAGCAAATATGAGTACGACTCAAAGAACAACTGCATAGAAATAAAGGAAATTCCATATTCAACTTCGATCGAGCTCATTCTCAAAAAGCTCACCGACATGATAAAGGAAGGCTCACTCAAGGAAGTCACTGACGTAAGAGACGAAATTGACCTGCACGGATTCCAGCTCGCACTGGACATCAAGCGCGGAGTGGATCCCGACATTCTCATGTCCAAACTGTTCAAGAAGACTCCTCTTCAGGACGAGTTTGCATGCAACTTCAATGTGCTTATTGACGGTGAACCGAAGACTCTCGGCGTAAAAGCAATCCTTGAAGAGTGGATCAAGTTCAGAATGAACTGCCTCAGAAGAGAGCTGACTTTCGATCTCGAAAAGAAATCCAGACTCCTTCACCTGCTCCTCGGACTCGG
>CADAXH010000234.1 GCA_902791785.1 uncultured Ruminococcus sp.
GCTTCTCGCTCAAGTACAGCAACCTGTACAGTATCAACGAGCTATCCCCGTGTGTCCCACGGTTCTTGTTTTGATTTTTATGCTAATGCTATTCTCATACCTTCATTTCGTATGTTTACAGCAGCATTCATATCTCTGTCATGATGTGTTCGACAGCAAGGGCAAATCCATTCTCTGACAGACAAATCTTTTGTGTCGGAATTTTGGTATCCACAAGCACTGCAAATTTGTGAACTTGCAAAGAATTTATCAATTTGTATAAGTCTTTTCCCAAGTTCCTCTAACTTGTATTTCAAAAATACTGTGAACATTCCCCAGCCGTTATCCGAAACGGATTTGCCGAAATTCAGCGACTGTGACATTGCCTGCATATTCAGATTTTCAATGCACACACAATCATAAGCATTGGCTGTCTGCCTTGACTGCTTGTGCAGAAAATCCTTTCTTTGATTGGCAACCTTTTCATGCAGTTTGGAAACCTTGATACGCTGTTTTTCTCTATTTTTGGAGTTTTTCACCATTTTGGACAGCTTTCTTTGTTCTTTTTTGAGTTTCTTTTCGGAAAGTCTGTAATATCTCGGAAATTCGGGACAATTTCCGTTGCTGTCAACATATAATTCGTGCATGGAAAAATCCAAACCCAAAAACTTCTGCATTTCTGTTTGAGGTACTTGGTTTTCGTACTCAAACAAGATACTTGCATAGTATTTTCCGCTTGGTGTCTGACTTACGGTAACAGACTTCAAAATATAATCAGCAGGAATATTTCGATGCTGTTTCACTTTGATTTGTCCGATTTTGGGCAGTGTAACAGTTCCGTTTTCAAGTTTGATGTTGTTATTTACGCATATCGTTGTATAACTTTTCTTGTGATTTTTCCTTGATTTGAATTTTGGAAATCCGACTTTTTTATCTCTGAAAAAGTTTTGAAAAGCTATATCAAGATGTCTTAATGCCTGCTGTAACGATATGCTGTCTACATCCTGCAAAAATTCTTTTTCTTTTTTAAGCAGTGTCAGGTCATTGGCACATTTTGTATAGCCAAAAGTTATTTTTTCTTCTTCATAGCTTTTGATTCTTTTTTCAAGATAGTAATTGTATATCATTCGTGTACAGCCGAAAGTTTTTGAGAACATTACTTTTTGTTCCTCATTCGGATATATTCTGAACTTATATGCCTTATTCACTGACCTTCACCGCCTATTTTTTCAGATATTTTACAATTATATCTTATCATCAGCCTTTTGAATTGTCAAGATTTTTGCAGCCCTTACGGGCTGGCGGCAATTCATCCCCGACCTATAGAGGTCGGAGTCTTCTTGCCGCATTAGGATAAAAAGGGCAGCTCCGAAAAAACGGAGGTCTGCCCTTTTCTGAAGTAGTTGCAGAAATATTATTGGATAATGCTGTACATATTGAACATAGGCATATACATACCTACTACCAGCACACCTACAACACCACCGATAACAACTGTCATAATAGGTGTCATTGAATCCGTAAGTTTCTGTGTAGATTCATCTGTCTGAGTTTCAAAGAGGTCAGCCATTTTCATAAGAGAATCGCCGAGCATACCTGATTCCTCGCCGACACGTATCATAGAAACAAGAATGGAGTCAAATACGGGGTGTTTTGCCATAGCCTCATTGATAGTAACACCAATCTGAACGTCGTCAAGTACTGCCTGCACTTTTTCACGAACATATATATTAGGTATAGCATCTCTTGCGAGAGCCATTGCTCTGTGAATAGGGATACCTGCGTCTGTAAGCGTTGACATAAGACGACAGAAACGTGAAAGCGAGCTTTGACGGATACCAACGAGCGGTATTTTAAGAAGATACTCTGCTACCAGCATAGCAAACTGAGCATTGTTCTTTTTAAGCATAATAAATCCGAAGATAATAGCGCCAACCACTATCACAGTTATGAACCAGTAGTTAATAAGGAAGTTCGAGAAGTCAAGCAGCATTTGGGTAATTGCGGGAAGTTCCGCACCGAAGCCGTCATAAACTCCCGCAAAGTTCGGAATAACGAATACGGTAAAGATGATAATAACACCGATTACGAGAACGATAAGGAATATCGGATACATCATGGCACTCTTGATTTTACTTGCAAGAGCCATACTTTTTTTACAAATCAACGCACTTTGCTCAAAAGCGGAGTCGATACGTCCGTTAGCCTCACCGGCTTCGATAATACTGAGATAAACACCCGGAAAACCTGCAAAGTTTCTCATTGCCTGGGAGAGAGTAAAACCGCTGTAAAGGTTTTCATTGATTTCCTGAAGAATTTTCTTCATTCCGCTGTCTTTCTCGGTTTGTATCATGATGTCCATTGACATGGAGAGGTTAATACCTGCTTTCATCATCAT
>CADAXH010000235.1 GCA_902791785.1 uncultured Ruminococcus sp.
ATGTCCACTTCTCCGAAATGGAAAATGCTTGCGGCGAGTCCCGCTGAAACTTCAGGTACCATTCTGAACAGGTCAACAAAGTCCAGAGCTTTTCCGGCTCCTCCTGATGCAATAACGGGAACTCCGCTGACTTTTGTCACAGCCCTGAGCATTTCAAAGTCAAAACCTTTTCTGACACCGTCTGTATCTATGGAATTCAGGACAATTTCGCCTGCTCCTCTTTCGATTCCCTCTCTGATCCATGAAATAAGTTCCTTACCGGAGTCATTTCTGCCTCCTTCGGTGAATACGCTGTACCTGTCGCCTGTTCTTTTTGCATCAACCGACAGTACTACGCACTGGCTTCCGTATCTCTTTGAAGCTTCATCAATCAGAAAAGGATTTCTGACCGCAGACGAGTTCACGGATACTTTGTCCGCACCGCAGCCAAGGACTCTCTCAAAGTCGTCAAGTCCCCTTATGCCACCACCGACCGTAAGAGGGATGAATACTTCCGATGCTGTTCTGATCAGCACGTCAGTAAACAGTTTCCTGTTTTCGCTCGATGCAGTTATGTCATAAAACACCAGTTCGTCAGCTCCGGAATCGGAATAATATGACGCAAGTTCAACCGGGTCATTTACGTCTTTTATGTTCAGAAAATTTGTTCCCTTAACAACCCTTCCGTCTTTTACGTCAAGGCACGGGATTATTCTTTTAGTCAGCATTTGCAGTCTCAATTGCCTTTCCTATTTCTATATAACCTGTATAAATTGCTTTCCCTATAATGGCTCCGTAACAGCCTGCCTTTTTCAGTTTTTCAATATCCGGATAACTGCTCACGCCTCCGGATGCCGTTATGTTGATTCCTGTTTCGCAGAGCCTGGAGTAGCAGTCCGTGTTTGCTCCTCCCAATGCCCCGTCTTTGGATATGTCTGTATATATTACATTCTTTACGCCGAGCTTTTTGAGCTGAACGGTGAACTCATATGAATCAGTCTCAGTTGTCTCAAGCCATCCGTTGATTGCAACTTTTCCGTTTCTCGCATCGACTCCGACAGATATCCTTGATCCGTATTCTTTTATAATCTCCTTCAGGAACTCCGGGGCAGTAATCGCTTTCGTTCCGATTATCACCCTGTCGGCTCCGCACTCAAGATATTTTTCAATATCTTCAGCCGTCCTTATTCCTCCCCCTATTTCACACGAAAGACCGGTGGATCTGCATATCTCTTTAACGTTTTCTGTCGCTGTGCACTTTCCTTCCCTGGCTCCGTAAAGGTCCACTATGTGCAGATGTGTCGCACCGCATTTTTTGAATTCAAGTGCCTTCTGTACTGGCTCGAGGGAATATATGGTCATGCGGCTGTAGTCGCCCTGAACAAGCCTTACAACCTGACCTTTGTATAAATCTATTGCCGGTAAGATTATCATAAGTGTGAAAACTCCTTGAGTATCTGCAGTCCCGTTTCTCCGCTCTTTTCGGGGTGAAACTGAGTTCCGTATATATTTTTGTTCTGCACCGACGCCGTTATTCTGCCGCCGTAGTCAGTGAATGAAGAAACATATTTGTCTTCTGTAAAAGCAGCAAATGAATGGACGAAATATACATAGTCACCTTCATTTGTTTTTTTCATTATGCCGTCCCTGTCTGTTACGGTCAGGCTGTTCCATCCCATGTGAGGAATGACGAGGCCGTCTTTTATGTATCCTTTGAGTTCTTTTACTTCGCCCGGTATAAGACCCAGACCCTTGCAGTAATTTCCCTTTCCTGCTTCATTCAGAAGAACTTCGTCAAGTTTTTTGTCCTTGAGTTTCATCATGGCGTCTCTGAAAGCTCCTACTCCCGGAAGTATTATTTTCTCACATGACTCAATTGTTTCCTTTGAGTCAGTGACTATGGTTTCTTCATTAATCTTTTTCAGTGAGCACTCGAGTGAGAACAGGTTGCCGACTCCGTAGTCTATTATGCCGATCATTGTTTTTCAAACCTCACTTCAACCGCTCTGGCATGGCCGTCAAGACCTTCTTTTCTCGCAAAATATGCTATTTTCCCGTAATCTTCCCTGAGCGCTTGTTCCGTGTATGAAGAATACTGCATCGTCTTTATGAAGTCGTCTACGGACAGGGGTGAACTGAACCTTGCCGTCCCCATTGTGGGCAATGTGTGATTCGGGCCTGCAAAATAGTCGCCGAGAGGCTCTGATGTATATCTTCCGAGGAATACTGAACCCGCATTCTTAACGGATTTCAATACTTCAAAAGGATCATCCACAGATAGTTCAAGATGTTCGGGAGCAATCCTGTTGGACAATTCAACTGCTTCTTCAATGCTGCTGCAGACAATTATCTTGCCGCTTGTGTCTATGCTTGTTCTCGCTATGGCTTCCCTCGGCAGAGCCTGAAGTTGCTTTTCAATCTCATTCTGTACTTTTTCAGCCAGGTCCATCGAAGTTGTAATGAGGACTGCTGTGGCATTCTTGTCATGTTCAGCCTGCGACAGAAGGTCTGCAGCCAGAAATACCGGACTTGTTTTTTCATCCGAAATCACAAGTATTTCGGAAGGCCCTGCAATCATGTCTATTGCCACCTGTCCGAACACCTGCTTTTTGGCTTCTGCAACAAATGCGTTGCCGGGTCCCACTATCTTGTCCACCTGAGGGATAGTCTCCGTTCCGTAAGCAAGAGCAGCTATGGCCTGGGCTCCTCCGACCTTGTATATCTTATCCACTCCTGCAGTCTTTGCCGCAGAGAGAATATACGGATTGACTTTCCCGTCTTTGCCGGGAGGCGTCACCATGACTATTTCCTTTACTCCTGCAATTTTAGCCGGTATTGCATTCATGAGTACCGTCGAAGGATATGCAGCTGTGCCGCCGGGAACATATATTCCAACCCTTTCAAGGGGCAGGACGAGCTGACCGAGTATCGCTCCGTTATCCTTTTTTATCTCATAACCAGTCCTTTTCTGTTTTGAGTGGTATTCACGGATGTTTTCCGCTGCCTCTTTTATTATGTCCAGGTATTCTTTTTCCGTCGCTTTTACAGCTGACTCTATTTCTTCTTCACTTACCTGAACAGAATCGAGCCTGACTCCGTCAAACTTCTCTGTGTATTCTATGA
>CADAXH010000236.1 GCA_902791785.1 uncultured Ruminococcus sp.
AAAATACACTCACGAAAGAGACAACACAAGACTTGTTCACTACGAAGGAACAAGATATGTTTTCAGATTCAATGAGGACAAATCCATCCAGACTGTTGATCCTTGTGTTGACGTAGACAGCGTAATGTATCCTTCTGTTGCAACTCTAGAAGAGAGAGGCCAGAACCCTGAAAAAGACTCCAGACCGTATTATATGTGCGAATACGGCCATGCAATGGGAATGGGACCCGGCGGTTATGAGGATTACTGGGATGTAATATACAAATATCCGCGCCTCTGCGGAGGATGCGTCTGGGAGTGGGTTGACCACACAGTCAAAAAAGACGGAAAGTATTATTACGGAGGCGACTTCAACGAAGTGCCGAACGACGGAAACTTCTGCGTTGACGGTCTGAATTTCCCTGACAGAACACCTCATATTGCTCTCAAGTCCCTCAGAAAAGCGCTTGAACCGGCAAAGGCAAGATACGCAAAAGGCAGACTTACAATAAAGAACACCCTGGACTTCATAAACCTTGCGGATTATCTTGAAGCCAAGATATATACGAGAGAAGGAAAGCTTGTCAAGCTCATAAAGACAATTGATCCTGACGTAAAAGCGCATGAAGAAAAAGATTTCATTCTCGGCACATTTTATAAGACAGGTAACAGAAAGTTCCTTGAAGTTTCATTCGTTCTCAAGAATGATACGGAATATGCGAAAAAAGGCACAGAAATGTGCAGAACGCAGATAGAACTGCCGAATGAGAGACAGAAAGAGTTTGTTCAGCCGGTAAAAGGAAAGATGAAAGTTGAATCAGGCAGATTCGTAATACTTGAATCGGGCAGGACAGCTGCAACAATTGACCTTGCAAAAGGAAAAATCTGCAGTCTGAAGAAAGACGACAAGGAACTTCTGAATTCACCTGCCTCGTTCACATGCTGGAGAGCTCCAACCGACAATGACATTTATGACAAAGTAAGATGGAACGACCAGTTTATCCGATATGCGGAATTCAATGTAAATAAGACGCAGATCAATGAAATGGATTCATCAGTCATTCTGTCAGGAACTTTTGGGGGACCGGCAAGAATTCCGCTTCTTGAACTCGACGTCAGGTTTGCAGCTGAAAACGATGGTTTGGCTGTCAATGTTTCAGCAAGAAGAACACCTGAGAACAAGTTGAACCAGCTTCCGAGATTTGCTCTTATGCTGGACCTGGTTCCCGGATTTTCGGAAGAGGCAAAGAGTGCAACTATTCGGATATAAAGAATCACTCACTTCTCGGCGTATTTGAGTCAAAAGTCAGTGACGAATATGTTCCTCTGATTCGTCCTCAGGAACACGGAAATCATACAGAGTGCGAATATGTAAAGCTCAGTGATAAAGAAACAACTGTAACAGTTGAGTCAGACATTTTTGAATTCTCAGCTTTGCATTGTTCAATGGACAGTCTCACAGACACCACACATTATTTCGATCTTGAAATGTCTGAAGACACGTATCTCATGATAAACTACAAGGTTGGCGGAATAGGTTCAAACAGCTGCGGTCCTAAAGCGGACAAACAATATCTGTTTGACGAAGAATCTTTTGATTTCGACTTCAGCATTAAAGCAGAATAGCACAAAAAAGCGGACTGACAAGAAAAAACAATCTTGTCAGTCCCTGTTATTATCTGAGTCACATATTTGTTTTGCTGTATTTTTTGTTTGCCTCTTCTATATCTGCAATTATCTTTTCTCGAAGCGTCAATGGCGAAATGATCTCAACATGATTTAAATATTGAAGAGCCCAATACTCCATGGCTTTTGAACTTGCTTTGAGTTTAACATGCACTTTACTGTCTTTACTCTTTTCAATTGTGATGCCTTTTCCGAACCAATCTATTATTTGATCAACAATTGCCTCGTCTGCAATGAAGTCAATATATTCGAATTGTTCAGCAAACATATATGGCAGTGAAGAAGGTAACAGATTATATTCAGCAAGATCAGACAATCCTTTGATTGATTCAATCGGTATTGCCTTTTTTTCGCATATTTTTACATCCGTCATTCTGTCAATTCTGTTGAAAAGCATGCTTTTAAGCTCTTCGCTGTATCCCATCAGGTAGTATCTTTGATTCTGAAAAATCATCTGGTATGGCGATACTGACTGGACTGAAGACTTGTGAAGTTTCTTGTCAACACCATATTTGTTGTATACGTATTTGATCTGTAACTGTTTTCCGATTGCATCTTCAATCAGATCAATGTTCAGGAAAGTGGCACGATTGTCTGTTTTGCTCAAATCGTTGACTGAATATATGTGATTCGTCTTCGATTTGAAATATTTGTTTGAGAGTTTACTGAGTCTGTTTATAAGGTCTTTTGAATATTCAGGAGTTATTTCTTTACTTGCAACAATGCTGTCTACGATTAGTCTTAATTCGGAATCATCAAACGGGCGTTCAGCCAGATAGCTTCCTTGCTTGGTCGTGATAACTTCAAATCCCGCCTCTTTGAGAAGAGAAATATCCCTGCCTATTGCCTTGCGTTCTATTCTGATTCCGTATTCCAGATCCAGAATGCCGGCGATTGATGCATGTGTCAAAGGATGGTCATAGTCACTGTGTTCATAAAGTATCTGAAAAATCCTGATTAATGCAAGTTTTTTGTTTTCAGCTGTATACATTTTATTAATGTCTCCTGATAATAGAATTCGTTGTTATGATACCAAAATTGGTACATAATAGCAATAAGTGTCAAAAGTTATCGTTCCAGATTTTGTCTGAACATCTTTTGCAATGATAGTGAAGATCCTCCTTGACGATATAGTCAGGAAGGCAGAAAATCTCTGC
>CADAXH010000237.1 GCA_902791785.1 uncultured Ruminococcus sp.
TGATACCGATTGCCTCTGCGAATTCATCCTGATTCAGTTTTGCTTCTTTTCTTAAATCTCTGATTCTTTCTCCGGGAGTTCCCGGGAGATATTCTGCTGCCATAACTTATGCCTCCTTTATAAAAACAGTTATTTTTTGCCCAAAATAATCAATATTCCGTCCCTGCGTCAATGTAATTCTCTCACAAATAAAGTCCAAAAATACGGACTCTGACTTTCGGCCTCGGAAGGCATAAAAATACCGCCCACAATATGTGAGCGGAATAATGACTATTATATTATTTTTGCTCTGCAAACCGGAATCTACTTACTGCAATACGCCGCAATTGCTTCACTGATAAACGCAGCAGTACCGTCAGCGTGCTTATCAATGCTTTTCGTAAAGCGCTCGTCCGCTACATACATCTGACCGAGACTTGCCAGTATTTCGTTTGTACAAATATAGTAATTCTCGGTGATATAGTTTTGCAGCATTTTCACAAGGTTTTGTGCTTCAGTGGAATCAGGACTTTCGTCATTTCTCATGCAGAGTGCAAACTCTGCCATAATATGGTCCATTTCCACGGCAAGGTCATTCCGCTTCTGTTCGGAGTAGTTCTCAGTCCGTTCTGCATATTCTCTGTACGCATCCGTTTTGACCCATTTTTCTCTGGCTTCAGCCTTATATTTTTCAAATTCGCTGTTATCGAATGCTGTCATAACATTTTCTCCTTTCACGGCACCGTCAATAGCAGAAATCAACCGCTCTAACCGCTCTTTTTTGAGTGTGAGAAGTTGCTTTTGCTCGTTCAGCGCCTTGCTTTTGTCGTAATACGGGGATGACAAAATCTCTTCAATGCGCTTTAAGGAAAAGTCAAGTTCACGGTAAAAGAGAATCTCTTGCATACGAAGAAAAGATTTTTCGTCATAAAAGCGATAGCCTGTAGTTTTGTCAACGAAGGCCGGCTTCAACAATCCAATTTCATCGTAATAATGCAGTGTGCGCACACTTACACCCGTAAAATCGGCAAATTCTTTAATCTGCATTTTCAATTCTATCACCTCACAGCAAGAGCATACACTATGACGGAGCGTGAGAGTCAATACACTTTTGAAAAAATATGAATAAATTCGAGAAATTCCGATTTGTATTATTCTTTTTGTGTGATTCATCCCGATAAACTGGACTTTACTTTCTTTCGAAAGTCAGACGAATACCGGTTCCTTTTATTGTAATTATATTGTTTTCACAAGTAACGCTGCCGTTTGTGAGCAGGCTGTAACCCGCGCCCTTGTATTTATAATTAATGCGATGGCCGCCTGCTTCAATCTCCGCCTGTGTTTTCATCGGGTCATAAGTCATTTCGGATATGCCTGATGTTTCGATGCCCTCAGGTGTGAAAATGACGGATTTGTCTTTCCACGAAATTTTCACTGAGGTATCCGAGAGATTCTCATATAAGAGTTCTCCGCCGGAGATGTCAAGAGTAAGGCCGATATTCTCTCTTATTCCCTCCGACCAGACAACCGTGTCCACAAGAGGCAGATTCTCATCACTGGTAATAGACGGACTGTACGTCCTCGCCTCCCGGATTTTTAAGCCCCGCGGTGACGCTGGGTGGAGTGGCGCGTCCGAATCGTTCGCCGAATTTCTCCGCGGTTTCCGTCATCTTTTCAAAGGCGACATCGCCTCTTTGCATTATGGCTTCAATCTGACGCCTGAGCGGCGAGATAATATCACTGTCGCCGAAACTGTTTTCCTGACCTATCTGCGCGTAGGCGAAATTCAGCGTTTCACAGCCGAAAAAATCTTCAAGCAGCGCGCTTTCATAGACGGAGTCGCTTCCGGCATACCATACGGGCTCAAGCGTGCACATAAGACTGCCTGACGCCTCTTTTTCGGTCAGAAATTTTTTGCCGTCATAATTGCGGATAGGGTCGGGGCCCAGCAACCTTAACACCGGAATGCCGAGAGAATTATCGGCTGTCTGCGCGGGGGTAAATATATTATTTCTCGAGGGATAATAAGCTCCGTTGAAATAACCGCCCACAAGCGAATAAGCATCCGTGTTTGTCTGATCGCGGCAGATGCAAAGGCACTTCACACCGTATCTGTCAGCAAGTCTTGAAGCCGTTCTTGTGTCAATCAGCCAGGAACCGACTGTGCCGGGATATTCGCCGAAAATCTCTTTGAATTTTTGCATCGCCTCGTCAATCAGTCTGTCGCGCTCATCGGGCGTGTAAGCCATAGAGAATCCGGGCTTTATATGCCAGTCCCATTTCCAGCCGCGCTCGCTCTCATATTTCATACCGCAGGCAGAGGTCAACGGCTCAACAATCTCATACCACAGCCCTGTTTCCGTCAGCGGACCCGCTTCCTCTTTGAAAAGTTTTACAAATCTGTCATCGCAAAGCGCGTCATACTGCAAAAGAAAAGTGTTAGGCACCTGAAGTTCATTTACAAGCGCGAGCTGTTTTTTTGTCGTTTCAAAAAGAATCTTATCAACCGATTCACTGCGCGGCTCACACTGCCGCACAAAATTCATGATGTTTACCGACTTCATGGTATTCTGAATCATTTCAATCCTCCGACGCTTTCGAAAGAATCAAACCGAATTTGTCAGTCTATTCCTGACCGTCCGTTTTGTCTTCGTCATCATTATCGCTTTTTTTGCCCATAGCAAAGCCGAGAACCAAACCTATCGAAAGGCCGATCGGCAGCCACAGACCGACATTATGTGTCAGCGCTCCGACAGCTGAGCCGATTGCAATTCCCAAACAAATACCGATCCAAGACCGGATGTGTTACTGTTTTTCTTGTCATTATTATTCCCGTTCATAAAAGCACCTCATTAAATCCCGATTTGTCGATTTGATTATAGCATATGTTTTATTGAAATCAATCAATTTCAATTTTGAAGCACAGCGGTTTGTCGCTCTTGAGACCGTTTGTTATGATTTTCATCCCGTCTTCAGTTCTTTCAAACGGGAGCGTTTCACCCGTTTCAAGCAGGGTAACTGAGTTCACAAGAAAATCATGAGGGATATGCTTTCCGAACGCTTTGATTTGCACATCGTTTCCGTCGGGA
>CADAXH010000238.1 GCA_902791785.1 uncultured Ruminococcus sp.
AGCCTGAATATGCACAACGTCATGATTATAAAGGACGAAAAATGCATATGCGACGCTTCTTTCGGGCCGTACAATCCGAAGCTGCCTCAGTATACTTTTTCTGCATGCAAGAGCGTGACTTCAATTGCAATCGGATGTCTAGTTGACGAAGGAAAACTGTCACTTGACGAGAACATGGCGGAAATATTCAAAGATGATCTGAACGGTGCCGAAAGGCTTGCGGTCAAAAAAATTACGGTCAGGAATCTTCTGATGATGCAGTCAGGCATGGTGTTTGCTGAAGCTTCCTCCATGACGTGCGAAAACTGGTTGAGGGGTTTTGCAGGTTCACTTGTAAATGCCAAACCGGGAACCAAGTTTTCATACAACAGCATAGACACGTACATTCTTTCCAGGATTGTAACCAAAAAGACAGGCCTGAGCCTGTCAGACTATCTTAAAAGAAAAATCTTCAAGCCGCTCGGCATAACAAACTACTACTGGGAAAAATGCCCCATGGGCTTTGCAAAAGGCGGATGGGGACTGTATATAGCCGTAGAAGACTTTGCAAAAATAGGACTTCTTCTCGCTCACAAGGGAATGTGGGAAGGAAAAAGGCTACTGTCTGAAGATTACATTATTCAGGCGACAAAAAAACAGGTTTCAGCACCTGCCGACTATGGCGACTTTGACTACGGATACCAGATCTGGGCCTGCAGAAAATACAATGCGTTCCTCTTCAACGGAATGTTCGGACAGAATGTCCTGGTGTTCCCTGACAAAGACATGGTTATAGTGTCAACGGCGGGCAACAATGAACTGTTCCAGCAGAGCTCATATTTTCAGCATGTCTGGGATCATTTCACACAGGGCAAAGACGAGCCGGCTTCAAGCAAATCGGATTCAAAACTCAGGGAATTCATAGACTCTCTCAAAACCACAAAGATGGAAAAACACAATTACTACACTTCCCCGGACGAACTTGAAAAGGTCGAAGAATACTGCACATTTCTGAGTGGAAAAACAATCGTTCCGAACTGCAGTCAGAAATATGTAATGGGATTCATGGACATATGCAATCAGGTAATTGCAAACAGATTTTCTCAGGGTCTTGTTTCCGTAAGTTTCAATTACGCAAAAGGCAAATTTCTTGTTTCCGTAAGTTTCAATTACGCAAAAGGCAAATTCATGGTTTCTTTTGAGGAGCCTGACGTTACATTTACCGTGCCTGTAGGATTTACAGATTATGAGTACTGCGATGTCAGATTTTCAGGTTCGGTGTACAAAGTGGCCGTTCTTGGAAAGTTCGCCACAGATGAAGACGGAAAACATGTGCTGAAAATTCGGATAGATTATCTTGAACTTCCGACAACAAAGATTTTCAAGTTCAAAATTGACGACCTTGGAGTAGTCATGATTGAAGATGAATACCCCGGAGAACTTCTCATAGAGAGCTACATAAGATCATTCTTCAAGCAGAACAAAAAGAACCCTCTGCTCGCATCTCTGAACCTGGACAGAATTCTGTACAGAGCGGAACAGAGAGCGGCACCGAAAGTCAACATGATTGAAAAAAAACAGTGAAAACATGGCGGGGATTTTTCCTCGCCATTTCTATTAACAAAATTTGGCAGAAACGGCAAAAATTGAAAGAATTGAGATGATATGTAATGGGATTCATGGACATATGCAATCAGGTAATTGCAAACAGATTTTCTCAGGGTCTTGTTTCCGTAAGTTTCAATTACGCAAAAGGCAAATTATAGAAAGAGAAAGATATTTGGAAGCACTGAAGGTGCGAATGCATAACGGCATGGTGAAGGTAATCACCGGAATGAGAAGAAGCGGTAAATCTTATCTTCTGAATGAGATTTTTTATGAATATCTTCTTTCAATCGGAACCAAAGTAGATCATATTATCAAGTTCGCCTTTGACTCTGCCGACGATCTTATTCTAATTGATGAGAATCTACTGGAAGTTAAAGAAGAAAAAAGAAAGGTAGATCCCAAAAGGTTTCTGGCATTCATCAAAGGAAAAATAGTCGATAAAGAACGGTATTACCTCCTTTTGGATGAAATACAGAACCTGGACTCGTTTGAAGCTGTTTTAAACGGATACCTGAGGAAAGACAATATTGATTTGTATGTAACCGGATCCAATTCAAAATTTCTTTCAAGTGATGTTTTGACCGAATTCGAGGGACGCGGCGACGAGGTGCATGTACTCCCGCTTTCCTTTGGAGAGTTCTATAATGCCAGAGGAAAGACCAAAGAGGAAGCTTACGAAGAATACTCAGTTTATGGAGGACTTCCTCTGCTCCTTTCGATGACTTCGGATGAGCAAAAAGCGAAATACCTCGACAGCCAATTAAAGAACACTTATCTGAAGGATATAATCGAACGCCATGGCTTGAAAGGTGACGTAAACATTGGAGAATTGCTCGATGTCCTGTCATCGGGTATATCGTCACTGACCAATCCGACAAAGCTGGAATCGACTTTCAAAAGTGTTAAGAATTCCCGGATATCACGCATTACGATAACCAGATACATCGATTATTTCATTGACGCTTTTATTCTTTCCAAAGCTATTCGATACGACGTGAAAGGAAAGAAATATATTGATACTCCTTTCAAACTTTATTTTGAGGACATAGGTGTTCGCAATGCAAGGCTGGGATTCAGGCAAATCGAACCTACTCATATAATGGAAAACATCATCTACAATGAACTGAGGTTCCGCGGCTATAGTGTAGATGTCGGAGTCATTGAATCCAGAGAAATCGAAAATGGGAAAGATGTAAGAAAGTACTATGAGGTGGATTTCGTCGCCACAATGGGAAGTAAAAAGTATTACATCCAATCTGCATATGATATACCAAGTGAGGAAAAGTGGGATCAGGAAACCAAATCATTGCGAAAAGTCAATGATTCATTCAAAAAAATAATTGTGGTGAGAAACCCTGTTGTTAATCGAAACAGCGAAGAGGGCTTCATGATTATCGGTCTTCTTGACTTTCTTCTGGACGAAAACAGTCTTGAAAAATAGTAAACAGGGGCTGTTAAGAAACTAAGTTTTCTTTTCAGCTCCTATTTTGCGTTTTGTGGATAAAAAACAATGATAAAAACCTATTTTTTGAACGTTTAACAACT
>CADAXH010000239.1 GCA_902791785.1 uncultured Ruminococcus sp.
ATTTCCGAATCGACGACAAAAATGGGGATTGCGGTATTCCTTGATTCTTCAGTCAAATCAGTAACTATCAATGCAAAAATAGATACACTCCCCGACAGAACATTCGAATCCTGCTCCAAGCTGACAGAAGTCAAGCTCGGAGATACAATAAAGTCCATCGGAACATCAGCATTTTCAAGCTGCGTTCTGCTTACGGATTATCCTAAGTCAGCTGAAATAGAACATGTAGGTCCATACGCTTTTGCATACTGCAGAGGCATAACGGATATACTTGTCGGAACAAAGGACACAACAATTGCAGCAGGCACATATTACGGATGTGACGGACTCACGGAAGTCACCGTTCCTGACGGCATCAAAACAATCGGTTCAGCTGCATTTGCTAACTGCACAGAGCTTTCTACCGTAAATCTCCCCGAAGGCATGGAACAGCTCAATTATGCCACATTTGAATACTGTGCAAAGCTCACCAAGATAAATCTTCCTTCTTCACTCAGGATCATTTCAAGAAACACATTTGATTCCTGCACAAGACTCTACAACATCACAATACCATCAAACGTTGTATATATAGGAGAAAACGCATTCTCTTCAACGAGATGGCTCCAGAAATACGACAGCGACTTCGTTGTAGCAGGTGACGGCGTACTCATGCTCTACCAGGGAAACAAGAACGTCCAGACGCTCACAATTCCTTTCAACGTAAAGAGAATTCCGGCACATATTATTTCAGAAGTCACAAAGAGTCTCACTGCCATCATCGTTCCGTCAAACGTTCAGTTCATAGCTAAGGAAGCTTTCTCGATTACAACCCAGAGCACCGATTCGACAGGCAGCACTACTCTGCGTCACTCAATGAGATATTTCAAGATTATAGGCACCAAGCCTTCATATGCATATTACTACTCAAAACACGCATATTACACATTTGAGTCGCTGAGATAGTAATCAAAGAATAATAAACCAAATGGCTATTCAGTTTTTCGCGCTGGATAGCCATTCTTGATTGTGTTCTATTCTGTCTTATACTGAGACTGTTTTCTCAATTGTTCTTCGAGCATCATGTCCTTGACTTTCATGAGTCTTGTTATGTTGCCTCTCTCGTTTTCACCGAGCTTCATCGTTATGCTCTTTATTGTGTTCTCGTATTGAGGAATCATTACATGCTCAAGCGCATTTACTCTTCTTCTGGTCTTCTCTATTTCCTGCGCCAGGAGCTGTGAAGTCTTTTCAAGTTCAGCGAGCTTCACCATGTCATCTAAGATATCTGAGAGCTCCTGAATCGATGCGTCAAGTTCACCTGAAGTGAAGTCCATACCGAAGTTGTATCCGTCAGAGGATTTCTCCCCGTGCAGGTCATATTTGAACACCGGTACATGTACAGCAAAACTCTTATTGTATTTTCCGAGAGACTCTTCAACCCTTTCCCTGAGACTCTTCGTCTCGCGGACAACGTCGATGAACTGCTTCATGAGTTCGTCTCTCTTGTCCTTAAGAAGGTTGTGGCCTCTTCTGGCAACCGCCAGACGTCCCTTAAGCTTCTTAAGTTCCATTCTGGTGGGATTCACTCTGATCTCTGCCACTTTTCTTGCTCCTTTCTTTCTGTATTAGCCTTCCTTCGGCCAGTATTTATCCAGTATTGCGGGTTTAATTCTCTTCATTTCCGCTCTCGGAAGAATCTTTAACAGACTCCAGCCGAGGTCGAGCGTCTGCTCAATTGTCCTGTTCTCATTGAAGCCCTGGTTTACATACTGCTTTTCAAATTCGTCAGCGAATTTTGCATACAGTCTGTCTATCGGTGTAAGAGCTGCTTCGCCCAAGACAACCATAAGTTCTTTTGCTTCTTTTCCCCTTGAGTAGCTTGAGAACAGCTGGTTCATTGTACCTGCGTGGTCTTCTCTCGTCTTTCCTTCGCCGATTCCTTTATCTTTAAGTCTTGACAGTGACGGCAAAACGTCTACAGGAGGCAGTATTCCTTTTCTGTAGAGGTCTCTAGACAGGATTATCTGGCCTTCCGTGATATATCCCGTAAGGTCTGGGATTGGGTGGGTCTTGTCGTCTTCGGGCATTGTGAGGATCGGAATCATTGTGATTGAACCTTCACAATCAAGCTTTCTACCTGCTCTTTCATACATTGTGGCAAGGTCTGTGTAAAGGTAACCCGGATATCCTCTTCTTCCGGGAACTTCTTTTCTGGCTGCAGAG
>CADAXH010000240.1:0-923 GCA_902791785.1 uncultured Ruminococcus sp.
TCATCGTATAATTTATTTAGTGGACCAATTGGGTGTTTTCCGTCGGAATCAATATATTTCCTGTGTTTTTTCTTGATCGGTTCATTGTTATCCTCCATTTCTAATTTTACTCTCTGCACCGGTTCGGCGCAAGTCCATTGTTGTTAACTTCTTGCAACCAGCAGTGACGATTCTGACTCAGAGTATAATTTTAGTGGGCGGAGGATCCGGTCAAAAAAAGAAAGAGGCCGGAGCCTCTTCCAAATCATACAGCAAAAGCTTAAAATTATCTTGCCACAAACTCAAAGCAAAGGACTGTATGACTATGGACAATATGATAACAGTAACAGACACGTATTTCAAGGACCTTGAGGAAAAATGTTTTCGTTCAGCCTGTGCTGCGGCGCAGGCGGAGATGGCGGGAGTTCTGGAGCAGCTCGACCGTCAGCTTATGGAAGGAAGGGACAAAACGCAGTACCGTCACAAAGGACTTAGAGAGACTACGGTAAAAACGATATTTGGAGAGGTCACATTCAAACGGACGTTGTACAAGACAAAAGACAAGGACGGTATCGTCAAACATGTGTTTCTTCTGGACGAAGCGCTGCATCTGGATACTCCGGGACTGTATTCAGAAGCGTTTAAGAATCTATTGGTCTCCGGGATAACAACAAAATCTTATCGAGCCTGTGCTAAAGAACTGAGCGAAACCACGGGACAGCGCATAAGTGCGATGGGGGCATGGAATATTGTTCAGTATCTCGGAGGTAATTTGACTAAAGAAGAGAAGAAGCTTGTGTCAGAGCACGACAAAGGATCGATAGCAGGCGGAAAAGTCGTTCCGGTGCTTTTCGAGGAGGCGGACGGCGTAAACATAAGCCTGCAGGGAAAAGACCGGAAAGAAACAAAAAGCGGGAAAGCGGAACTAAAAGTGTCAATTGCCT
>CADAXH010000240.1:933-2280 GCA_902791785.1 uncultured Ruminococcus sp.
TTTCCTGAAGGAAAAGTAGCGACTGCCGGATTTGAACAATGGCGCGATTTTCAGCGGATCAGAGAAGCAAAAATAGCGAAAGAATATGATACAGATGAGGTAAAGTACCGTTTTCTGAATGGCGACGGCGCAGAATGGATAAAGAAAGTGAGTGACGAAGATACGCTGTTTCAACTTGATGTATTTCATCGAAACAAGGCGATAAGAGAAAAAATACCTCACAAAGAAGCACAAAAAACGATATTCAAACAGTTAAACGAGAAAAACCTAACAGAGCTCTTCTCTTTCATCGAAGCGTACCGAAGCAGTCTTGATGATCCGGAGGAGATCGAGCGAGTTAACGAACTGATAACATACTTTAAAAACAACAAAGTCGGACTTTTGCCGATAATGCAGCGCGGATTGAAACTGCCTGCCAGTCCGGACGGAATTGTATACCGCAATATGGGGACAATGGAGGGGCACGTATGGAGTATGGTAGCGTACAGGATGAAGCACAACCATACATCCTGGAGCAAAAGCGGCGCAAACAATCTGGCGAAAATACTCGCAAAAAAGAGCGAAGGAAAGTTATATGAGGTAACAAACAAAAGTGAATTTGCCGGTGACGATGAAGAACATGAGCGCAGTTTATCTGCTGCAAAAGTACCAATGAGTGACGGTAAAGGGTACGAATACCCGGTCAAAGGATCTTTGGTGGCATTGAGCGGACCGGTAAGAGGAGACGGAAAGAAGTTATTAGAGATAGCAGGATACTAACAAAGCCCATGTATGAAAAGAGAATAATCCGATGCTTGCAAGCGGCCGAATGGCGCAGCAACCATTGTTGCTGCCTAAACACCGCAAAGCACTGGATTCGAGGCCTGTCAAGGCACCGCAGGTAGTGTAACGGGCCTTTACAGGCAAGAGAAGACAGTGCTACAAAAAAGGCGGAAGGAAAAAGTGCCCACGTTTACTTGACAGTCTCCGATTCTGACAATGCTGTTGACTTTGGCTGTTGACCTAATTATAATTGAAGTGAAAACAGACTTCTACTGCATAATTTGGCAAATGTGTCGCGAAAATACAAAAAATACATTTTTTTAGGAGGCTTTATATGTCACGCTCACAGAAACAGGACCCTCGATCTGCAGCAACGAAAGAAAAAATCATAAAGGCATATCTCCAAATTCTTTCTGAAAAATGCTCTGGATGTATCTCAGTTTCGGAGATATGTGAAATCGCCGATATTCATAGAAGCACATTTTACAGACATTTTGAAAAAGCCCATGATATTGAGATAGATATTGAAAAGACGGTTTTAAAAACATTTTCAGATATTCTGGACAACACGCCACTTGACGATTT